>NZ_JBYCKL010000099.1:0-10454 GCF_057473365.1 Halomonas sp. TH-94 | reverse complement strand
TCCATGTCGGTGTCGCGCCGACTGCTGGTCCTCACCGGCCGCTACAGCGTATTCCGGGCGGACCTGGCGACTCAGCCCGATTTCATCGAGCTGATCGAGAGCGATCACGTCGACCACTGGCGTTTCGGCAATTTCAAATTCCTCTCGGGGGACGACAAGTCCTCCTGGTATTGGCTGCTGAAGAACGGCTGGCGCATGCTCTACATTCCCGATGTCTACGTGACCGGGTTCGAGGAGTTGCCTGATCGACGACGCTTCTTCGCCTCGACCACCGACCTGATGCGCCGGTGGTACGGCAACATGCTGCGTACCAGCAACCGTGCCATCGCCCTGGGGCCGCGGCCGATGGGCATGTTCACCTGGTGGAGCCTTATCGATCAGCGCCTGTCCATGTGGACGACGTTGGTCGGTCCCACGGTGGTGACGCTGGTGTCGCTGTTCGTGAGACCTTCGTTCTTCTTTGCCTATGTGCTGTGGATTCTCATGACCCGCGGCATTGCCACGCTGATACTCGCCTGGCAGCGCGGCCGCTTCAGCCTGCTGTGGATTCCACTGATCTACTACAACCAGGTGTGGGGCGCGATGCTCAAGACCTATGTCAGCTTCCGCTTCAATCGTCAGAAATGGTCACGCCAAGGTATTTCCGCCGGCGAGCCTGACGATCCGGTCGCGGCAAGTCGCCAGCGCCGCATGGGCCACGTACTGCATGGGTTCGCCTACGGTGTACTGCTGTTCTTGCTGATCCTCTCCACCGGGGTAATGGCACCTCCGGATCGCGTATCGATGCATATCGCCCGCGATCAGACCTGGGAACGTAATCAACAGCCCGAACGGCTCGACCGCTGGCTCAGCGCAGCGCTCATCGACAAGAGCCGGCCTTCGGTCGAATTACCGCCTGGCCACTTCCGCCTGGAGGGCAGCCTGGTCGAAAGCCTGCAGCGCAACTCGGTACCCAGCGAGAAGCAGATACGGGGCAATCGCGAGACCACCACCCTGGCGATTTCACCCGCTTTGGCGGAGATGATGCAGGGCCCTGACGGCGGCCCCCTCCAGGATGCCGCCGAGTGCACCGTGAATGCGCACTGCCGGCTGGCCCTGGACGAACACGACCTGACACTCGTCAATGTAAGACTCAGGGTCGAGCAAACGACCCAGCCCGACGTGGCAGAGACTCAACCCTGACGCATGGAGCGACCAACGGATGGCTGATAATTTTTCAAACGACGACCCCAAGCGACACGAGCCTACCTTGGGCGGTAACCGAGCAAGGAGGCAGGCAGACACTCCACCACCGGACCATGACGGTACGCGCCTGAGCCAGGGCGATCGCCTGCAGCACGAACGGCGTGACGAGCGTGGCTATATTCGGGTCTCCCTGCCCTTTCGCGTCGACCTTGCCGACAGCGACACCGAGCTGAACGGCAATGATGTATCGCTGGGGGGCTTCTCCGCTCAGAGCCAGCGGGACTTCCACCCTGGCGAACGCATTTCGGCCTCGCTTCTGATGATGGCAGGCGCCACCGAGCTGATCGTACCGCTGAAGGCGGAGTGCCTGCGCACTTCTCCTGCAGCGAGCGGCGCCGGATACGACGTCAGCTTCGAGATCACCGATATCGAGCCACAGCATCGCGAGCTGCTGCGCCAGATCATCCGCAGCGCGCTCAGCGGCCGCTCGCCCAACATCGAAGGATTGATGGCCGGCGAAGACCCGCAGACTCCGCGCAAGCGTCAGGCAACCAAGCCGCTTCCGCCGGCTCGTCCGCCCAAACCCATAGGGCGCTATATCCTGCTGTTCGCCGCCATCGGCGTACTGGTACTGGTAGGCGCGGCTACGGCCTATCGCAACTTCATGCTCATCGAGCCCAGCTTCGCCGCCGTGACGGCCCCGCGCATCGATATCCGCGCCCCCAGCCCGGGGATTCTGGGCGAACATGAGCTTAGCGCCGGCGACCAGGTCGAACGCGACCAACTGCTGACCAACGTCATCAACAGTGACCTGGAATCGGACCTGATCCTTGCCGAGGCGGCGCTGGACTACAACAACCGCCTGCTCGACAACCTGCGCGAGCACATCGCAGGCGGCATGCAGGAGGTCAGCCTGGCCAATTCGGCGCAGCCGGCCAGCGGCGACACCATGACCTTCGAGTCCGTCTCACCGGAAATCGCCCAGGCGCGCATCGATCAGTTCGAAACCGTACGCGACTACGAGAGTTCGCGTATCGCCGCCCTCGAGTCGCGCATGGCCAGCAACGACATCTATAGCCCCTGCGACTGCCTGGTGGCGTGGGCCTTGAGCAGTGCCGACGGGGTCTACATCAACGAGAGCGAGCGGATCATGACGCTGATCCGTACCGACGAGGACGACGTGCTGGTCGAGGCGCTGGTGCACATGAACGACATCAACCGCATCGATTCCAATCAGCAGGCCTATGTCACGCTGCCCAATGCCAACCAGCCCATTCGCGCTCGGGTACGCAACGTGGCCCTCGACGTCGAGCGCCAGCCCCGCGCAGGTTTCCCCAGCTGGGTGCGTCAGCAGCAGAACGTGGCCAGCGTCCTGCTGGTACCGGAGGAACCGCTGCCGGCCGAGAGTGTCGGTCAGCCCGTCGATGTCCGCTTCACCGAAGCCCCACTGCTGGGTGCCGCCTCCGAGCGGATCTGGCAGGGCGTGCGGTCGGTGATCCAGTTCGGAGACGATATCTATCGCGCCGCCATGGAGGATGACGATGAAGCTACCGATGACAGCTAAACCGAAACCGAGACATGCCGGGACGCCTTCGCAGCTACTGCTTGGCGCCCTGATCCTGCTGCCGGCGAGTGCCGTCCATGCGAACGAGGACGCCGAGGCCCGCGTCGGCATTCCCCAGGTCGAAGCCTGCTCGCAGCGCTATACGGCTATGGAAACCCCGCGGCCGCGCCAGGCCGCGAACGCCACCATTCGCGACGGTCACGCCTCCGTACGGCAGAATTTCCATACCACGCGCCACTGGGGCACCGATGAAAACGTGGAGCGGCTCGGTGTCGGGCAGACCGGCATCGGCGAGCCCGGTCTGCGCGTCCACTACCCTGCCGGCACCTCTTCGCCGGGGGAGGAACCACGTGGCGGCGCTGGCTTCTACAGCGACCCGCCTTCGCTGCAAGGCGCTGAGAGAGCCTGCCTCAGCTACATGGTTCGCTTTCCCAGCGACTTCGATTTCGTTCGCGGCGGCAAGCTGCCTGGGCTCTACGGCGGCGAGGCACCTTCGGGTGGTGAAGAGGTCGATGGCGTGAGCGGCTTCTCCATGCGCCTGATGTGGCGCGAGGAAGGCGAAGGTGAGCTCTATCCCTATGTGGTCGGATTCGAAGGGGATTCCATTGGACGCGGCTTCTGGCGCTTCCCTCTCGGTCGCTGGGTCAACATCGAACAGGAAATCGTCTTGAACGATCCCGGTCAGGAAAACGGCATCGCCCGGCTGTGGGTGGATGGACGACCGGTGCTGGAGCAACAAGATGTGGTCTTTCGTACCACGCCTAGCCTCACCATCGACGGGCTGATGTTCTCGACCTTCTTCGGCGGCACGGGTGAAGGTTGGCGGACTCCCCGCGACCAGTACGTGGATTTTGCCGCTTTCCGCTTTTACACCTCAGGATCCTGACCCCTGCATTCGAGCGCCAATGGAGCGACGCCGATCATGCCCCTTGCTGTAATAAAAGGACTTGTACGCCCCCCCTTGTTGGGTCTTCTTCTGCCTGTCGCCCTGCTGGCGACAGGCGGCGCCTTGGCACAAGCCGACACGCTTTCGAGAGAGGAGCGCATGGCGCTGGATCTCTCCGAGTATCGCGTCAACGATACCGAGGCCAGCTATTTCGATGTAGAAGCCCGCATGGACCTGCTGAACGGGACTCGCAACTCGATTCTGTTACAGGAAAACGACGAGGCAGGGCTGGGTATCAGCTGTCGTCAGAAGCTCAATTTCGAGCCGATTACCACCCGAGGCGGCATACCCGGCTTTTACCCCAACCCGGAGGAATGGGAACTGGCTACCGAACCGCTCTTCGCTTTCGAGGATAGCGTTTCGGAGCTGGCCGGGGCCTTCGTGGCCAGTGGCGACACCTTCTACGCAGACTGCCTGGTGCGGTATCTATACGGTTGGGCCGACGCCAAGGCACTCACCACCTTCCGCTATGACTCGCAGGAGCCCCAGGCCTGGTTCGCCTCCGAGTCTATGCTGTTTGCCGCTGCCATGGCTTACTCCATCGTTCGCCCTTACGTGGAGGGCTACGAGGAAGAGCGGGCGGAAGTGGAGCGCTGGCTGCATGGCCTCGCCCTGCAGCACTCGGCGATCCCGGGTGAGCCCGAGGAGAGCTGCTGCAACAACCACTTCTATCGCCGGGCGCTCTACGCAAGCATGGTCGGGGTGCTGGTCGAGGACGACGACCTGTTTCGCTTCGGCGTCAGCGCCATCTACTCGGCGCTTCATGACATGACGGAAAACGGCGCTCTGCCCCTCGAAGTCGGCCGCGGACGGCGGGCCACTCACTATCAGAACTACGCGCTGAACTACCTGATCACCAACATGCAGGTCATCCATCGTCAGGGCTATGACATCTTCGACCTTGAATACGAAGGCAACACCATCCATGAGGCGATCGACTTCCTGTTCGTCATTCTGGACGACCCTGCGGCCCTAGGTGACTACGCACCGCTCGAACAATTCACGGGGTTCCTGCGCGACCCCCAGTACTTCACCTGGATGGATATCTACCTGGCCCATTACGACCACCCGCATATGGAGGACTTCGTGTCGCGGGTACGCCCCACCTACAACCGCAGCGCGGGTGGGTTTATTTCGCTCTACTTCATGGACCCCGAATCCCAGCAGCATGTGTTCATGGACGAGGAGCGTCGCAGTACCGAAGCGTTTCGTGGGCTGGGCAACTGAAACGGGACATCCATAACCACACGACACCGCAAGACAGAGAGGGGAACACATGGAACGGATAGCGAACAGGACTCGGCGCATCCCCTCGCTGCGGCTCACCGCAGCGATCACCTTGTCAGCATGGCTAGCTGGATGCGCCATGACCCACGCGCCACCCGATGGCGGGCATGCCGGCCCCGTACCTGCTGAATATGCGGCCTGGTTCGAGGTCGATATCGAGGCCCCCATGGATGGCTACGACTGGGATCGAATCAACGCAGCCCAGGATACCATCGAGCAAGGGCGCTACGAGGAAGCCATCGAGCAGCTGCAACCGCTCATGGAGATGGGTTTTCCACCCGCCTATTACGAAATGGGCAAGCTCTACGAACGTGGTCAAGGCGTGGAGGTCGATCGCGTCGAGGCGGCCAGACTATATGGCAAGGCCATCGAGCGGCCCTCGCCCATTCATGGCCATGCGTCGCTCAACCTAGGCCGGCTCTATCTGGAGGGTCGGGGCGTCGAGCGCCACGATGTGCTTGCCTACTACCTGCTATGGCAGGCCAAGGCAGCCGATCTCGACCGAAATGCCGAGGTTCTGCTGGCCAGATTGCTGGCCGAAGGTGGAGAGGGTGTCGAGGCCGATCCCGAACTTGCCCATCGACTCTACCGTGAAGCCGCCGAGCGTGGAGAACCCCAGGCTCTCGAGGCCCTGGCTGAAGCCCACGCACCCGGCGGCTGGCTGGAGGAGGACCAGGCACGGGCGATGGATTACGCCCAGCGCTATGCCGGCGTGCTGGAAGGGCATGCGGGTCAGGGCGACGTCAACGCCATGCTTCAGCTTGCCTCGCTCCACTCCGAAGAGGGCCTGCTCGGCGACCAACCCAGCCAGCGTATCCACTGGCTGCAGCGGGCCGCTGAGGCGGGCGACCTCGATGCCTTGGCCCGAGCCGGGCGCGATCTGACCCGAGCCGGCGAATACCAGCAGGGTCTCGAGCTGCTCGAGGATGCCGCCAATCAGGGCAATGTGGATGCCATGACCTTCCTCGGTCAATCGCTCCTCGACCCCGAAGTCGGCCAACCCGAACCAGTGCTCGCTGAGCGCTGGCTGCGCGAAGCGATCCAGGCAGGGTCGATCGATGCGCGGGTCATACTGGGGCGTGCCCTGGTCGAAGGCGAGGCCGGGCTCAACGACCTGCCTCGCGGCATGGGCCTACTGGAGGAGGCCGCTGAGCAAAACCATCCACTGGCGCTGGCTCAACTGGGCTCGCTCTACCTCGACGACGAGCGCGTCGCAGGCCAGCCCTATATCGCCATCGACTACCTCGAACGCGGGCATGAACTTGGCCATCCGTGGGCAACCGAGCAGTTGGGCGGTGCTCTGCTCGAGGGGCGCGGCATACAGCAGGATCCCAATCGTGCCGAAGAACTGCTCCAGGGTGCCGCCGAACGCGGCCAGAGCGGCGCCATGCGAATGCTGGGATCGGCCTACCTTGCCGGCGAGATGCTTCCCCACGAGCCCGTTCGTGGCCGGGAGTTACTGGAACGCGCAGCACAGGCCGGCGACACCACGGCACTGACCCAGCTTGGCGAGGCCTACCTGGATGGAAGCCTCGAGGGTAACCCCAGCGAAGGCATTCGCATGGTGAGCCAGGCTGCCGAGCAGG
The DNA here is from genome assembly GCF_057473365.1 of Halomonas sp. TH-94. NCBI lineage: Bacteria > Pseudomonadati > Pseudomonadota > Gammaproteobacteria > Oceanospirillales > Halomonadaceae > Halomonas > Halomonas sp. TH-94. The sequence goes on along the minus strand of NZ_JBYCKL010000099.1, from coordinate 3,886 downwards.
GCGATGCCTATGCCATGGTAGTGCTGGGCCGCGCCTACCGTCACGGTAACGGTGTGGAGCGCGACCTGGGCGAAGCCAATCGCTGGCTGTCACGTGCCCAGGAAGCCGGCCACGAATCGGCCGACGATGCGCTGACCTACGTACAGCGTGACCTTGGTGCCGAAGGCAATATCGAGGCGCTCATAGCTGCCGCGCAAAACGGCCACCCCGGCGCCATGGCCGACCTGGGGCGCGCCTACCTCAATGGGGAGGGCGTTCAGCGCGACCAGGCACAGGCCGAACAGTGGCTGGAGCAGGCGCATCAGGCCGGCCACGCCGGCGCGGCAGCGAGTCTCGGCCGCATGCACATGGAACGCGGCGCTACCGAGCGCGGCATCGACTATCTGGAAGCCGCCGTCGCCCGTGGCCATTCTGGCGCGCGAGCCAATCTCGGTGAGGCCTACCTGACGGGAGAGCACGTCGAGCAGGACGTGGAGCGCGGTCTCGAGATGCTGAGGCAAGCCGCCGATGCCGGGATGCCCCACGCGGCTTTCATTTTGGCCGAGGCCTACCAGAACGGCGAAGGTGTCGAAGAAGATGCCGCGGAAGCCGAACGCCTGTATCAACAAGCCATCGACGCCGGGGCCGATTATGCCACGGCGGCACTTGGCCTTGCGCTGATGCGCGGCGAAGGCGCCATCGGACAGGATGTCGAGCGCGGCTACGAGCTGCTGCACGATGCCGCCGAACAGGGGCACCCGGGTGCGCAAGCCTCCCTTGGGCGGGAATACTTGCGGGGCGGCAACATCGAAACCGATCCTGAGCTCGGCGCCAACTATCTTTATGAAGCCGCCAGCCAAGGGCACCGCAGCGCCCGACTCGCCCTGGCCGAAGCCTATCTCGCCTCTCGCGGGCTGCAAGCCAACCAGGAGCAGGCGCTGCTATGGCTGGACGACGTATTCGAAAGCGACGGCCAGCTGGCCGTGGAGACGCTGCGTCAATTGCTCAGCGATGAGGAAGCCCTGGCAGCGGCCAGCGGTGTAGAGGTAGAAGCCGAAGAGTAGGTAGCCGAGAAGTAGGTTGTTCCGATACAACAAGGCCGGCTTACGCCGGCCTTGTTGTATTTACCTGCCATCGCGCCGTGCTCAATCCTCGAAAGGGTTGCGCAGTATGATGGTTTCGTTGCGGTCGGGGCCGGTCGAGACGATGTCGATCGAGGTACCGACTTTCTCCTCGAGGTAGCTGATGTAGGAGCGAGCATTGGCCGGCAGATCCTCGATGCGCTTGGCGCCCAGGGTCGACTCGCTCCAGCCCGGCAGGTCCTCGTAGAGCGGCTCGACCGCTTCATAACCTTCGGAGTCGACCGGGTTGTCGAGCACCTCGCCATCCTTGCTGCGGTAGCCCACGCAGACGCGGATGTTCTCGAGCCCATCGAGCACGTCGAGCTTGGTCAGGCAGATACCCGAAACCGAGTTGATCTGCACCGCATGGCGCAAAGCCACGGCATCGAACCAACCACAGCGGCGCGGACGGCCGGTGGTGGCACCGAACTCATGGCCGCGCTCGGCCAGGTGGCGGCCATGCTCGTCGAACAGCTCGGTGGGGAACGGCCCGGAGCCGACCCGGGTGGTGTAGGCCTTGGTGATACCCAGCACGTAGTCGAGATACAGCGGGCCAACGCCGGAACCGGTGGCAGTTCCCCCGGCGGTGGTGTTGGAGCTGGTCACATACGGGTAGGTGCCGTGGTCGATATCGAGCAGTGAGCCCTGGGCGCCCTCGAACAGAATGTTCTCTCCGGCGCGGCGCAGCTCGTGCACCAGACCCACGGTGTCACACACCATGGGGCGCAACTCCTCGGCCATTTCCATGGCTTCGTCGAGCACCTGCTGGAAATCCACTGCCTTCTCGCCGTGATAATTGACCAGCACGAAGTTGTGATAGTCGAGCACCTCACCGAGCTTGGACGCGAAACGTTCGCGGTGCAGCATATCGCCCAACCTCAGGCCGCGGCGCGCCACCTTGTCCTCGTAGGCGGGTCCGATGCCGCGACCGGTAGTGCCGATCTTGGCCACGCCGCGGGCCTTCTCACGTGCCAGGTCGAGGCGCACGTGATACGGCAGGATCAGCGGGCACGCCGGGGACAGGCGCAGCCTCTCACGCACGGGCACCCCTTTCGCCTCGAGCTCGCGGATCTCTTTGATCAGGGCCTCAGGCGACAGCACCACCCCGTTTCCGATGACGCAGGTCTTGTCCTGGCGCAGGATGCCGGAGGGAATCAGGTGCAGTACGGTTTTCTCGCCGTCGATGACCAGCGTATGGCCAGCGTTATGACCACCCTGGAAACGTACCACCGCCGAGGCGGATTCGGTCAGCAGGTCGACAACCTTGCCCTTACCCTCGTCTCCCCACTGGGTGCCCAGCACGACTACATTCTTGCCCATTGTGTCTCGTCTCTCGTGTCAGCGCCGCGTACGTGCGCGTCGATGATCCGGCCTGCAGGCCGCGTTCGTCTACCGGCCTGCTGCCGGTGTCGTTCAACTCTGTCTTCTCTACACAGCCCGTCAGCAAGTTTGCCGGCTCCTAGAGAGCCTGCGTCTGCCAGCGGCCGTCGACCTGTACGAGTCGTTGGCTGCAACGGTGTGCTTCGGGCGGCGTAACCTGTCCCGGCAACGCCTGCACGACCCGCTGCCCACTGTCGCGCAGCGCGGCAATGGCCTCGCTCAGCCCTTCCCCTGCCGCCGGAGCCCAGATACCGTCGCAGGCCGGCTGGCTCTGTACCAGCGTGGCGAGCTGCTTCAGATCCATCGAAAAACCGGTAGCAGGTCGGGCTCGGCCGAAGGCTCGCCCCGTATCGTCATAGCGGCCGCCCTTGGCCAGAGCCTGGCCATAGCCCGGCACGAAGGCGGCAAACATCATACCCGTGTGGTACTCATAGCCGCGCAGCTCGGCCAAATCGAAATAGAGCTCGACCTCAGGGTGCTCCTCGACCACCCCCTGATGCAAGGCACGCAACTGAGCCAGCGCTTCGGCCACGGCAGCAGGGGCGCCAGCGAAGGCCTCGCGTGCGGCATCCAGCACCTCGGCCCCGCCATGCAGCCGACCCAGCGCCCGGAACATGTCGGCAAGTGCCGGGTCGGACACGCTCGCTTTGACCTGCTCGGCCAGCGCGCCGGGTGACTTGAGTTCCAGTGCCTCGAACAGCGCACGCTCCTGGTCGTGATCCAGCCTTGCGGCCTGCACCAGGCTACGATAGATGCCGATGTGACCCAACGCCAGATGCAGCTCTGCTGCACCTGCCGTCTTGAGGCTCAACAAGGCCAACCGCAGGATTTCGAGGTCGGCTTCAAGCCCCGCATGGCCGAACAGCTCGACGCCCACCTGCACAGGGCTGCGCCCCCCCTGGTGCTGATCGGCCTTGGCCCGCAGCACGTTGGTGCAGTAGCACAGACGGGCCGGCCCCTGATGACGCATGGAATGCGCGTCCATGCGAGCCACTTGAGGCGTCACATCGGCACTCACCCCCATGAGGCGGCCGGTGAGCTGGTCGGTCAGCTTGAAGGTCTGCAGGTCCAGGTCGGTACCGGTGCCGGTCAGCAGCGAGTCGAGAAACTCTACCGGGGGCGGCATCACCTGGTCGTACCCCCAGCGATGATAAAGGTCCAGCAGCGCTCGGCGCAGCTCCTCCATGCGGCTCGCCTGAGGCGGCAGTACTTCATCCATGCCGTCGGGCAGCAGCCAGCGGTCAGCAATGGTCATGTCATCAATCCTGCAAGGCGTTTGGGCGGGACGAAAAGGACGCGATGGCAAAAATGGCCCACAAAAAAACCGGGCCACGCCCGGTTCGAGGATTCTATCACGTTTGACGCCAGGTTGAACCCCGCAACCGGGGTGACGAACGTCGACCGGC
>NZ_JBYCKL010000098.1:0-14494 GCF_057473365.1 Halomonas sp. TH-94 | reverse complement strand
AGGCGGCTTGCGTATTCTTCACGAGTGAAGGGCAGGGTTACCTGAGTCATGGGCCACTCGCCGTTGAATCACCACGAACCGGCCGACTCAGGGAGAGTCGGCCGGGCCATCGGATAGTCGGTCATCTACGGTCAGGGGTAAAAGGACCGATACCGGAATCGTGCTGATCTATTTGGCCATAAATCATGACAATCCCAGTCCAATGCCGCTAAGCTGATAGTAGCACCACCCGTTGGCTGGCGGTCAAAGGCTTTATTGAATCATGACAATTGATCTAACTCCGTACCTGACCGACACCGGACCCAAGTATCTGGCCATTGCGCGTGCCCTTTCGGAAGCGGTGCGCCAGGGCGAACTCGTGCCGGGTACTCGGCTGCCACCCCATCGGCAATTGGCCGAAAGCCTTGGGGTCAGCGTACAGACCGTGTCGCGAGCCTACGCCCAGGCCGAGAAAATGGGGCTGGTGCAGGCCCGAGTCGGCAGCGGCACCTGGATCAATGCCCTGGACGACGCCCGCGAGTCGGCTTATCTACGAGGACATGAAGCGCGTCAGGACAACCCTCTGATCGACCTGTCGATCGCCCATCCGGTCTGCCCCCCCGGGCATCACCTGCGCTTTCGTCAGACTCTTGCCGAACTGGCCGAACTGGCCAGCCCCGAGGTCATCAGCGCCTGTCGCCCTATCGCCGGCCTTGCCCATCAGCGGGAACGTGCCAGTGCGTGGCTGCAACATCGCCTTCACGTTCCCGGCGAGATGGACGATCGGATTTTGTGCAACGGCGCCGCCCATGGCCTGATGCTGGCGATTTCCAGCGTGGTGCAACACGGCGACCTGGTGCTGACCGAAGCCCTGACCGATCACGGCCTGATCGCCCTGTCACGCACGCTCGGCTTCCAGTTGCGCGGCATTGCCATCGACGCCGAAGGCATCGTGCCCGAGGCGTTGGAGCTTGCTTGCCAGCGCTTCAAGCCGCGTGCGCTCTATCTCACCCCCACTCAGCTCAACCCCACCGGGGCGACCATGAGCGAGGCCCGCCGCGACGCCGTGGCCGACGTGCTGGCCCGCCATCGGGTGTGGCTGATCGAGGACGATGTGCATGCGCTATTGGAATCTCCGGGGTTCACCCCGGTCGCGGCGCGCATTCCACAGCTGAGCTTTCATGTCACCAGCTTGACCAAGGTGACCGTACCGGGCCTGCGCGCCGGCTACCTCACCGTACCCCGCGGCCAGTTGCACCACGTACTGCCGCGCATGCGTGCCACCACCTGGATGGCGACACCGCTGATCTTCGAGATCGCCGACCGCTGGATCGCCGATGGTTCCGTGGAAACCCTGGCTGCCGAGCAGCGCAACCTGCTCGGCGAACGCCAACAGCTCGCGCGTCGCCTGCTCGGTCATCATGCATTGGAGTCGCGCCCCACCAGCCTGCACGTATGGATCTCGCTGCCCGACGCCTGGCGCGGCGAGGAGCTTCAACAGCAGGCGGAACAGGAGGGCCTGGCAATCACCACTGCGGTGCCGTTCATGGTGGAGCAGACCCCACCCCCCCGGCGCATTCGGGTGAGCCTGGGTGCCGAACAGGATATCGCTCGGCTGGAAGAGGGCCTCAGGCGTCTGGTCGTCCTGCTCGACGAGGCGCCGCCGCCCATGATGCAGATCGTCTACTGAAGAAGAGGAGCCGCCATGCGCATACTGCTGCATATCGACGACATCGAAGCCTGGCGTGACGCCCTCGCCGCACGCCTGCCCGATGCCGAGATCGTCACCGCCGAAGATCCCCCCGAGCGACGCCGCGACGCCGACTATCTGGCGGTGTGGAAGCCGCCCGAGGCGCTGCTGGCGGAGCAGGGACGTGCCAGAGGTATCGTCAACCTGGGCGCCGGCGTCGATTCGCTGCTGAATAATCCAGCGCTTCCCGAGGGAGTGCCCATCGTCAAGCTGCGCGATGCCGGCATGGCGGAGCTGATCGGCGATTACGTACGTTACGGCGTGCTGCATTTCCAGCGCGATTTCGACCGCTACCGTCGCCAGCAGGCGAGGTGCGAGTGGAACGAGCATGCCGTCACCGACAAGCGCGACTGGCCCGTGGGGGTGCTCGGCCTCGGTGCCATCGGGTCCAAGGTGGCGGCCATGGTTGCCGCCGACGGCTTCCCAGTACACGGCTGGAGTCGTTCGCCGAAGTCGCTCGAAGGGATCACCTGCCATCACGGGGAGGAGGGTTTACGCGATCTGCTCGCCCAGGTGCGCACCCTGGTACTGCTGCTGCCGGGCACTTCCTCGACCCGTCACATCATCGACGCCGAGGCGCTGGCCGCCCTACCTTCCGGCGCCAGCATGATCAATCCTGGCCGCGGCAGTCTCATCGACGAAACGGCACTGCTCGAGGCGCTGGGGAGCGGCGAGCAGGAGGGCCGGCTGCGCGGCGCCATCCTCGACGCCTTCCCCGAAGAGCCTCTGTCATCGGAGAGCCCACTGTGGGCACACCCGCGGATCTGGGTGACACCGCACATGGCCGGACCGACGCCGCTGGGTGAGGCCGTCGATCAGGTGGCAGACGCCATACGCGCTTTCGAAGCCGGCCAGAAGCTCGACACCGTCGACCCTAAGGCCGGCTACTGACTGAAAGATGGGCACAGACGCAAACGGCGGGCGAGGGCCCGACGTTTGCTTATCCATTTTTATGCTTTATGCCGGCTGTGGCAAACGCCTCGCACCCAGATAATCGATCGTGCCGACGTCGGCCATCACAACCTGCTCTCTTCGCTCAAGTTGGTCACTTACATGGAAGCGAGCGATCAACTTGGCCATTTCTCCAGCCTGATCATCCAAGGAGCGGCTTGCAGTGGCCACCTGCTCGACCAGCGCAGCGTTCTGCTGGGTAGTGTCTTCCAACTGGGCGACGGCCTGATTGATCTGTTCGATGCCTGCCGATTGTTCGGTGCTGGCCGATGAGATCTCGGCGACGAGCCCGGCGACCTGCTTCACATCGCGGGCAATCGCCGTCAAGGCTTCTGAAGTCTGGCCTACCAAACCGTTACCCGCCTCCACCCGCTGAGTGGTATTGCCGATCAGCTGGCGGATACGTTCGGCCTCCTCGGCGCTGCGGCTGGCCAGCTTGCGCACCTCATCGGCCACCACCGCAAAGCCGCGCCCATGCTCCCCGGCTCGAGCGGCCTCCACCGAGGCATTGAGTGCAAGCAGGTTGGTCTGAAAAGCGATGCTGTCTATAGCCTCAACGATCGCGGTGACCTGGCGGTTGGCTTCAAAGATCTGCTGCATGGCCTCGCGCGCCTCCTCGGCAACGCGACTGGCCTGTTCGGCCTGAGCTACGGTCTGGTCCGTCATGCTACTGGCCTGGCGAGCATTGTCTGCCGACTGGCGCACGGTAGAGGTCATCTGTTCCATGCTGGTGGCGGTCTCGACCAGCGAGGCGGACTGCTCCTCGGTGCGGCTGGCCAGGTCCTCGTTGCCTTGGGCAATCTCATTACTGGCCGAACCCACGCCACGGGCGCCCTGCTGGATGGAGGCTACCAACGCTTCCATGCTGGCAGTAGCCTGATTGAAGGCGGCATAGAGCTGGGAGAGCTCGTCGCTGCCAGGTTCGTCCAGGCGCTGGGTCAAGTCACCTTCACGTGATGTAATCAGCCCCAGGGCTTTTCGTAGAGGCAGCACGATACTGCGAATGATCAGTATCGATAACATAACGGCCGCCAGCACGCTCAACAGCGTAAAGACAGCATAAATGAACAGACCGTTGCGAGCTGCAGCACTCAAACTAGCCGCTTGCTCACGAACGGCAGCGATCTGGGCGCTCGACACCTCGTTCAACCGCTCGATCTTGCGCGTTTGAGCCTCGAACCAGCGCTGGGCATCCACTGAAAAGCCGCCGTTGATACCCTGGCTGAGCGCGATCTGGCGCATCATTACCAGTTGCGATGCCTCCTCGTGGCGAATGGCTTCATCCAGCAGCACCTGCATATCCAGGTTGGCCAATGACAGGAAGCTATCCAAATAAGCCGACTCTTCACCAATCAGCAGGACAAACTGCTGATAGAGATCCTGATTCATCTGGTTACTGGAAAAAGCCTGAGTCAGCACGGCTCGCTCCACACCAGCCGTTTCCTTGAGAGACATCAGGGCATGAAAGGCGGCGAGGCGACGCGATACTCGCCCCTCCTCGGTAAAGGAAGACATCCGTCCCACCACACCGACCAGACCGTCGATCAGCTGTGTATAAGTGGCGATGACATTCGCCTGGTTCGCCGCCAGGCCATCGATACTCGGACGCAAACGTGTCACCTCGGCCAGCCCATTTTCGATGGCTCCGACCTGAGTGGCGACCTGTGGATCGACGACCATCGACTCAACTTCGCTCCACAGCTCCTGAAAGGAGAGCAAGCGAGAGTCGGTCTGTCCCCGTTGCGTAGGAAGCTGCGTGGCGAACCGCTCTCCCCGGCTGGAGAGATAGCCAACCGACATGCCACGCTCTGTCTGTAATTCATGAATGAGGTCGCCGGCCCGCTGAGCCAATTGGGTGAGCTGTTCCATATGCGTCATGTTCTGAACGATCTGGAGGCGCTCCTGGATGCCGCTGGCGGCAAGCCAGGCCAGCACGGCCAAGGGCATGGCTAGCGCCAACATGAACTTGCGCGCCATGGGAATGCGCTGAAGAAAAGAATACATCGTCGGGGTTCCTGCTCAGGTGAGAATCATGGCTAATTTCGGTCGTTCGACGCGCGCCTTTAGACCTTCGTGAAAGAACCGAAGGCTCAGTTGATTTAGGTCACTTTTCGTACAAAGTAACGGTATGTAGCGCTTGGTGTACCGATTGCTCAGCACAATCAAGGAATAAGCGTGGATGGCGGAACCCATCGGCTCCCGAAGGTTCACAGCTACTGTCGCCTATCAGCCAAGCGGTGCCCCGATATGTATCGATTCACAAGAGCCCTGGCTCGCCTGTCACTCTTCACGCTGGCGCTGGCCTGGCTCCCCACGGCAGCGGCAGCCATGGCAGACGCCGTGCCTCAACTCCAGCCGTTCAATGCAAACTATCGACTGGAAGTGAAGGGCTGGCCCAACGCCACCATCGAGCACAGCTTGAGCCGTAAGAGCGGGCATTGGCAGAGCAGCATGCAGGCGTCCATTGCCGTGGCTCGAGGCAATGAGAGCAGCCGCTTCATCATGACCCCCGAGGGCGTGCATTCGGTGAACTATGCCAGCGGCTATTCGCTGCTCGGCATGGGCGGCAGGTACCGTTTGGGCAGCAGCGAACTCACCGACATGCCAGACCGGCAGGCGGCGCTGGTGGAGCTCTCGCGCAGGGCTATCAACGGCGGCTGCGAAGAAGACAGCTGCCGCCTGGTGTATCAGGATCACCGCGGCCGCGAGGAAACACTCGATTATCGGTCGCTGGGTACCCAAATGCTGAACGTGCCCGCAGGAGAGTTCCAGGCACTCAAGGTCGAGGTCAACGAACCGGACAAACCGGAACGCAAGATGCTGTTCCACTTTCACCCCGGCTACCCCGGGCTGCTGCTGGCGGTGGACTACTACCGCGAGGGCGAGCGCAGGAGTCGCCTCACGCTGACATCCCTCCAGGGCGAGTAGCGTTCAAGATCCCGGCATAGGGCCTAAAAGACTGGTAGAGTTAGCGATTTTTGCCGCGACACGCGGCTTGAACGTAAGGAATCGCGATGCTGTCCGGGCTTTTGATCGTGCTGCTGCCGTTGATGCTGGGCTACCTGGTGCCGGTACGAAACGCCGGTGTCATGGCCGGGATCAATCGCGGCGTCAGCGCCGCCGTCTATGTCATTCTGTTGCTGATGGGCATCAGCCTGGCGGGCCTCGACGAGCTCGGCCGCGAGCTATCTCGCATGGGTGGGCAGGCCTTGACGCTGTTCAGCATCATCACCGCCTGCAATCTTGTCGCGCTTGCGTGGCTGACGCGACGGCTGGGCCTGCGCATGGGTCCCTCTCCGGTGGTAGCGAACGCACCCACCACCAAACTGGCCGCGCTGGCCGGCTCCCTGGCGCTGGTGGCAGTGGTTGCGGGGGGCATCATGATCGGCCTGGCGCTCGCCTGGCTGGGCGGCGACACCATCTTTCAGCAGGCAGAGCGCTGGGCCGAGTGGGCTCTCTACGTGCTGCTGGCGCTGATCGGCTGTCAGTTGCGCAATTCCGGCATGCCGCTGCGCCAGATCCTGCTCAATCGCTACGGCCTGGCCATTGCCGTGACTCTGGCAGTCAGCTCGCTCATCGGCGGTTTGCTTGCCGCTCCCCTGCTGGCGCTGCGCTGGAACGAAGGCCTGGCGCTGGCATCGGGTTTCGGCTGGTATTCCCTCTCGGCGATCCTGGTCGGCGACCAGCTTGGTCCGCTACTGGGTGGGGTCGCCTTTTTCAACGATCTCACCCGTGAACTGCTGGCTTTCATTCTGATTCCGCTGATCATTCGCCGTCACGCCCCGGTGGCGATCGGTTACGGGGGCGCGACCTCCATGGACTTTACCCTGCCGGTCATTCAACAGCATGGCGGGGTGGCCTGCGTGCCCATCGCCGTCGTCAGCGGCTTCATTCTCTCGCTGCTGTCACCACCGCTGATCCTGTTCTTCCTGTCGTTGTGACGTACCGCTCCGGGCAAGCGACGTCCCGTCACGATGCCGAACTGCATTAGCCGAAAGTCTAGGTTGAACTCGCGAGGCAGAAACGGCTAACTGAGCGCCAATGAACTTAATCGATTAAGTTCACATCAAAGCCGTCGATAACAACAAGCCGACAAGGATTCCTTCATGTCCAAGAAGTCGTTGTTCACCACCCTCGTCGTTGCAGGAGCCGCCAGCCTCAGCCACGCCCAGGCCGCCGATCTGACCATTTCCTGCGGCGCGGTGGGCGCCGAACTCCAGGTCTGCCAGCAAGGCGTGCGCGCTTGGGAGGAGCAGACCGGCCACAGCGTCGACGTCGTCTCGACACCCAACTCCTCCACCGAGCGCCTATCGCTCTACCAGCAGATTCTCTCTGCCAACTCCACCGACATCGACGTCATGCAGATCGACGTGGTATGGCCGGGCCTGCTCGCCAATCATCTGCTCGATCTGCGCGAAGTGTTGGGCGACGACGTCGGCGAAGGCCACTTCTCCGCCATCGTCGAGAACAACACCATCGATGGTCGTCTGGTGGCGATGCCCTGGTTCACCGACGCAGGGGTGCTCTACTACCGCGCCGACCTGCTCGAGCAGTACGGTTTCGAGGCACCGCAGACCTGGGAGGAACTGACCGAGATCGCCCGCGAGATTCAGAACGCAGAGCGCGAAGCGGGCAACGACCGCATGCACGGCTTCGTCTTTCAGGGCCGCGCCTACGAGGGCCTGACCTGCAATGCGCTGGAGTGGGTGGCCAGCCACGGCGGCGGCACTATCGTCGATGCCGACGGCGAGATCACCATCGACAATGCTCAGGCGGCCGCGGCGCTGGATCTCGCCGCCTCCTGGATCGGCGACATTTCCCCCAATGGCGTGCTCAACTATACCGAGGAAGAGGCACGTGGCGTATTCCAGGGCGGCAACGCCGTGTTCATGCGCAACTGGCCCTATGCCTGGGCACTGGCCCAGAGCGAGGGCAGCGAGGTGCGCGGCAAGGTGGGCGTGACCCAACTGCCCTACAGCGGAGACGGCAGCACGGCTGCCACGCTGGGCGGCTGGAACCTGGCTGTGTCGCGCTACAGCGAGAACGCCGAGCTTGCCGCCGACCTGGTGGCCTTCCTCGCCGGTGAAGAGGAACAGAAGCGTCGTGCCATCGAAGGCGCCTACAACCCGACGCTCGAATCGCTCTATCAGGACGATGAAGTGCTCGCCGCGGTGCCCTTCTTCGGCGAACTCTACGAGACCTTCGTCAATGCCGTGGCGCGCCCGTCGGCTCCCACCGGCGACGCCTACGGCCGGGTCAGCAACGCCTTCTTCAGCGCCACCCACGACGTGCTCTCCGGTAGCAGGAACGGCGAGCAGGCGGTAAGTGACCTGGAGAACGAGCTGGCCCGTATCAAGCGCCGCAACTGGTAACCCTCCTGGAGCCCGCCATGTCGACTCCCGTGACCGAAAGCGCGCCGATCCCGGCGCGTCCCCTGCCGGTAAGTTACCGCAGCACCAAGGTAAGGCGTCAGCGGGTGCGTGCCGCCTGGCTGTTCCTGGCACCGATGCTGGTGACACTCACCCTGGTGGCCGGCTGGCCCTTGCTGCGCACCTTCTATTTCAGCTTCACCGACGCCTCGCTGTCGGACATGAGCAATACCCTGTTCATCGGCCTGGAGAACTACCTGGTCTATGAGGACGGCCGCTGGTTCGGCGTACTGGCAGACCCCATCTGGTGGCGGGCAGTGTGGAACACCGTCTATTTCTCGGTGGTCTCGGTGTCGCTGGAGGTGGTGTTCGGAGTCATCGTCGCGCTGGTGCTCAACGCCGAATTCAAGGGACGCACCCTGGTTCGCGCCGCGGTGCTGATCCCTTGGGCGATTCCCACCATCGTCTCGGCTCAGATGTGGGCGTGGATGCTCAACGACCAGTTCGGCATCATCAATCACCTGCTGATGGCGCTGGGCATCATCGCCAGTCCCATCGCCTGGACCGCCGACGCGGCCTACTCCATGTGGGCGGTGATCATGGTCGACGTGTGGAAGGCCACCCCCTTCGTCGCTCTTCTGGTACTGGCCGCGCTGCAGATGCTGCCCAAGGATTGCTACGAGGCCGCCGAGGTCGACGGCATCCATCCGGTCAGGGTGTTCTTCAAGGTCACGCTGCCGTTGATCACGCCGGCCTTGATGGTAGCGGTGATCTTCCGCCTGCTCGATGCGCTGCGTGTGTTCGATGTCATCTACGTATTGACCTCCAATTCCACCAGCACCATGTCGATGTCGATCTACGCTCGCCAGCAGCTGGTGGAGTTCCAGGACGTCGGTTACGGCAGTGCGGCCTCGACGCTGCTGTTCCTGATCATCGCCCTGGCGACCATCGCCTACCTCTACCTCGGCCGCAAGCAACTGCAACTGGGAGGTGAATCATGACCTCGCGCCAGCTGTTCCGACTCTTCGGGCGTATCGGCTTCTGGCTGCTGGTAGCGCTGATCGTGGTCATCGCGGTATTCCCGTTCTACTACGCGGTGAAGACCTCCTTCACGCCTTCCAGCGAGCTGTTTCGGGTCGAGCTGTGGCCGACTCGGGCTACGTTCGCCAACTATGTCCAGATCTTCTCCCAGCGCAGCTTCCTGCAGGCGATCTTCAACTCGATCGTGGTCGCCACCAGCGTGGTATTCATCGCGTTGCTGCTGGGCATTACCGCCGCCTATGCTCTGGGACGGGTGCGCTTTCGCGGCCGCACCTCGGTGCTGCTGATCATTCTCGGGGTGTCGTTGTTCCCGCAGGTGGCGGTCCTCTCCGGGCTGTTCGAGGTGATACGCAGCCTCAACCTCTACAACAACCCGGGCGGGCTGATCCTGAGCTACACCATCTTCACCCTGCCCTTCACCGTGTGGGTGCTGACCACCTTCATGCGCCAGCTTCCCATGGAGCTGGAAGAGGCCGCGATCATGGATGGCGCCACGCCCTGGGTCACCATCACCAAGGTGTTTCTGCCATTGATGTGGCCGGCCATGGCAACCACAGGGCTGCTCGCCTTCATTGCCGCCTGGAACGAGTTCCTCTTCGCCCTGACCTTCACCCTGACGGACAGCCAGCGCACGGTACCGGTAGCGATCGCCCTGCTTTCCGGCGGCAGCGCCTACGAACTGCCCTGGGGGCCGATCATGGCGGCCTCGGTGGTGGTGACGGTGCCGCTGGTAGTGCTGGTGATCATCTTCCAGCGTCGCATCGTCTCGGGGCTGACGGCCGGCGCGGTGAAAGGATGAAGGAAAGGATGAACCCGACGCGAACGAGATTGTCCACGGCAACTCGCATCGGATGAACAACCCATCGAGGCTTGACCAAGGGAAAATCATGCAAGACAACACCTTCTGGTGGCGCGGTGGCGTCATCTACCAGATCTATCCGCGCAGCTTCATGGACAGCAACGGCGATGGTGTCGGCGACCTGCCGGGCGTCACCGAGCGGCTCGATTACGTCGCTTCATTGGGCGTGGACGGTATCTGGCTATCCCCCTTCTTCACCTCGCCGATGCGCGACTTCGGCTACGACATCAGCGACTACCGCAACGTCGACCCGCTGTTCGGCACCCTCGACGATTTCAAGGCGCTGCTGGATCGTGCCCATGCCCTCGGCCTCAAGGTGATCATCGATCAGGTGATCAGCCACACCTCGGACCAGCACCCCTGGTTCCAGGAGAGCCGCATGAATCGCACCAACCCGCGGACCGACTGGTACGTGTGGGCCGAGCCCAACCCGGACGGAACGCCACCCAACAACTGGCTGTCGATCTTCGGTGGCCCGGCGTGGACCTTCGACAGCCGGCGTCAGCAGTACTACCTGCACAACTTTCTGTCGAGCCAGCCGGACCTCAACTTTCACAACCCCGAGGTGCGCACCGCACAGCTCGACAACATGCGCTTCTGGCTGGAGATGGGGGTCGACGGCTTCCGCCTCGACACGGTCAACTTCTATTTCCACGACCAGCATCTGCGCAGCAACCCGGCGCTGACCATCGACGCCACCCGCACTCTCGGCGCCCCCAAGGAAAACCCCTATACCTGGCAGCGCCATGTGTACGACATCAGCCGACCCGAGAACGTCGAATTCCTGCGTGAGCTGCGCGCCGTGATGGACGAATATCCCGGCACCACCACGGTAGGCGAGATCGGCGACGACACACCGCTGGAGCGCATGGCCGAGTACACCTCGGGCGGCGACAAGCTGCACATGGCCTACACCTTCGACCTGCTCAATTCGCCGCGCTCGCCGGAGTATATCCGTAACGTTCTGCAACGTTTCCAGCAGTTCGCCGGCGATGCCTGGCCGTGCTGGGCGCTGTCCAACCACGATGTGGTACGCAGTGCCACGCGCTGGGGCAGCGAAGAGTGCGCCTTCGCCTACCCTCGCGTGGCACTGGCCCTGCTCTTCTCGCTGCGCGGCAGCGTATGCCTCTATCAGGGCGAGGAGCTCGGTCTACCCGAGGCCGACGTCCCCTTCGAGCATATTCAGGACCCCTACGGCCTGCCGCTATGGCCCGACTTCAAGGGGCGCGACGGCTGTCGCACGCCGATGCCCTGGGACGATACGCCCCTGGCCGGCTTTTCCACCGCGACGCCATGGCTGCCGGTAGCCGAGCCGCACCTGGCCCTTTCGGTGGCACGCCAGCAGGACGACCCGGACTCGATGCTCAACGCCACCCGCCGCCTGCTGCGCTTCCGCCATCAGCATCCCGCGCTGTTCGACGGCGACATCAGTCTGGTCGAGCTGGGTGAGGCGCTGGTGGCATTTACCCGCCAGCGGGGCAACGACAAGCTCCTGTGCGTCTTCAACCTAACCGGCCAGCCCCAGACCGCCGTGCTACCGGAAGTTCGCGAAGCGCTGCAGGATCACGATTTTCAGTTCGAGGTCACCGCCGGCACGCTGCATTTGCCGCCGTATCAGGCGGCGTACTTCCGCCTCTAGGCGACTTTCAGACAACGTATTGGCTGCGCAATGTCTTGAACAACAAGGAACGGCCACGAGTGGCCTAGGACGGGTTAAATGGCAAGCGTCACTCTCGATAAAATCAACAAGGTCTTTGGCAGCACCCACATCATCAAGGATGTGGACCTGGCGATTGGTGAAGGCGAATTCGTGGTCTTCGTCGGCCCCTCTGGCTGTGGAAAGTCGACCCTGCTGCGCCTGATCGCCGGACTGGAGTCGATCAGCGACGGCGAGCTCTCCATCGGCAGCCAGGTGGTCAACGAGCTGCCGCCACGGGAGCGCGGCGTGGGCATGGTTTTTCAGTCCTACGCGCTCTATCCGCACATGACCGTGTACGAGAACATGGCCTTCGGACTCAAGCTGGCCAAGACCGCCAAGGAGACCGTGCACGAGCGAGTCTTGGCGACGGCTCGCATCCTGCAGCTCGAGGAGTTGCTCGAGCGCAAGCCCAAGGCGCTCTCCGGCGGCCAGCGCCAGCGCGTCGCCATGGGCCGAGCCATGGCCCGGGAGCCGCGGATTCTGCTGTTCGACGAACCGCTCTCCAACCTCGACGCCTCGCTACGTGTGCAGATGCGCAACGAAATCGCTCGCCTGCACAAAAGGCTCGGCTCGACCATGATCTACGTGACCCACGACCAGGTCGAGGCGATGACGCTGGCCGACAAGATCGTGGTCCTCAACGGCGGTCGCGTGGAGCAGGTAGGCAGCCCTCAGGAGCTCTATCAGCGCCCGGCGACCCGGTTCGTTGCCGGCTTCATCGGTTCGCCGACGATGAACTTCCTGCCGGCGCGACTGGTTGGCACCAGCCCCAGCGGCTGCCGGATAGGTGCGTCCGGCCTCACTGAACTGGCTCTGCCTCAGGATGCCTCGAGCCATGCCCAGGACGCCGCTCTGATGCTCGGCATTCGCCCCGAGCACCTGCGTTTGAGCGAAGCCCGCGACAGTGAGGGCTTCGAGATCGTCAACGTCGAGTACCTCGGCAACGAAGTCTATGTCTATCTCGAGCCCAAGGAGGGCGATACGCTCCTGATCCAGCGCGGCGAGGCCCCGTCCCAATGGGCGGTCGGCCAGCGGGTGACACTGGCACCCGACCCCGAGCACGTGCATTTGTTCGACCCCGATGGCCGTGCACTGCCGGTCAAGGCGGCGCGTGCCGTCGCCTGATTTCCCGCAACGCCGGTAAATCGACACGAGGACTGTCCCGGCCACAGCCGGGACGGTATCCTTTGGATATACTCATTAGCAGGAAAACCACGTGTCGCCACCGGCCCGCCGCATTACCCTGAAGGATCTGGCTCGTGAGCTCGGGGTGTCCACGGCCACCATTTCCAATGCCTTCAATCGACCGGACCAGCTCTCGCCCAACCTGCGCCAGCGAATACTCGCCGAAGCCAAGCGACTGGGCTATCGCGGCCCCGATGCCAAGGCGCGCAGCTTGCGTACCGGCCGTTCACGCATCATTGCGGTGATCCTGGCCGAAAGCCTCACCTACAGCCTGAATGACGCCGTATCGAGCGAGTTTCTTTCCGGGGTGACCGAAGTGCTCGACACTCAGGGCCATACCCTGCTGCTGCTCTCCGCCCGCCAAGGCAAGTGCCAGCTGATCGACTCGGCGAGCATGGCCGATGGTTTCATCGTCTACGGCCTGATGCCCTCCGATGAGCTGTTCGACTCCCTGCCCCTCAACGCTTCGCTGGTCGCGGTCGACTTCAACGTGGCGGGGCATCCGTCGATACACGTCGACAACGAACCCTCCTGCTTCGCGATTGCCGACCACGCCTTGACCATCGTTCCGCGCAAACGACCCGCCATCGTCAATCTGCGCCTGACGGCCGAACCCTGCAACGGTCGCATCGACCCCGAGCACACCCTGCTCTCGGCAGAACGTACCATTACCCGCGCCCGACTGGCCGGCTTTCATGCCGCGCTGTCAAAGCATGGCTTCGACAGCGCCCGGCTGCCGATGTGGAACGTGGAGGAAAATACCTTCGCGGTATGTGCGCCCGTGATCGAAGACATCCTCGATCTCCCCGCCGAGGAACGTCCCGACCTGCTGCTGTGCATGTCCGACCGCATCGCCCTGACCGCCTTGACGCTTGCCGAGCAGCGTGGCCTGCGCATTCCCGGCGACCTCTGTCTTACCGGCTTCGACGGAATCGCCGAAGGGCAGTACCGTGCACCACGGCTGACCACCATTCGCCAGGAGAGCAGTGAAAAGGGACGCCTGGCCGCCCGCATGATCCTGGGCCTGGAGGCGGGACAATCACGCCTGCTGGACACCGAGCTGATTCTGGGTGAAACCTGCCCCTAGGGGCCTGTCGGACTAACGCCGATCTACTGCGAGATCCGCTCTAGCGGGCTCGCTTGCACGATGCTTGCACACTTCGTGACCATTGGCTGCATCGCCTTGCGAGATGCTATAGGCGCCCACAGTCCGCCGCGAGCCCACGATGCCAGCCACTCCTCTTGATTCGAAGCCTGCTCACCATGGCGCCGGTCGTCTCCAGCGCGGCCGCTTTACTCTCGGCGGGTTGCTGGCCTTGCTGGTCATCGCAGCAGGCGCGGCCGGGGCTTGGTGGCTGGTCTCACAGCCCCCCCGGGTCGAGCGGCGCGCGCCGGTCGAAGTTCCCGCTCCGCTGGTCGATACCGTGCTGGCACAGCGTCAAGCCGCCGCCCCTGAGCTTCATGGCTTCGGCCGGGTAATCGCCGAGCGCGAGGCACGTCTGGCCAGCCGTGTGAGCGGCGAACTGCTCGAGTTCACGCCCGAGGCGCTGCCGGGAAGCATCGTGGCAGCCGGCAGCCCTCTGGCCCGACTGGATGACAGCGACCTTCAGTTGGCCCTGCGCGAGGCCGAAGCCGCCTTGGCCCAGGCCGAGGCACAGCTT
>NZ_JBYCKL010000097.1:0-21178 GCF_057473365.1 Halomonas sp. TH-94 | reverse complement strand
GGCGGTCGGAGGTGTCGTAGTCGGTGGAGACGGTTTCCGGGTTGCAGTTGACCATGATGGTTTCATAGCCGTCGTCGCGCATGGCGAAGGCGGCGTGGACGCAGCAGTAGTCGAACTCGATGCCTTGACCGATACGGTTGGGCCCGCCTCCCAGCACCATGATCTTCTGGCGGTCGCTGACCTCGGCCTCGCACTCCTCCTCATAGGTGGAGTACATGTAGGCGGTATCGGATGCGAACTCGGCAGCACAGGTGTCGACGCGCTTGTAGACCGGGCGGATGCCCGCCTTCTGCCGCGTGCGGCGAAACTCCTTCTCGGAGACGCCGAGCAGCCTGGCCAGGCGAGCGTCACTGAAGCCCTTGCGCTTGAGGCCGAACAGCTCCCGCGGCGAGAACTCGGAGAGCGAGCGCTGGGCCACCTCCTGCTCGATGCGTACCAGCTCCTCGAGCTGAACCAGGAACCAGGGGTCGATCTTGGTCAGGGCGAAGATCTCTTCCACGCTCATGCCGCTGCGCATGGCATCGGCGACGTAGAAGATGCGGTCGGCGCCGGCCGCCTGAAGCTCGCCCTTGATTTGGGCCATGGCGTCGTCGCTGAATTCCCCGGCCTTGAACTCGGGGAACTTGGGGTCGAGGCCGTCGTTGCCGGTCTCGAGGCCACGCAACGCCTTTTGCAGCGACTCCTGGAAGGTGCGTCCGATGGCCATCACTTCGCCCACCGACTTCATCTGGGTGGTGAGGCGATCGTTGGCCTGGGGGAACTTCTCGAAGGTGAAGCGCGGAATCTTGGTGACGACGTAGTCGATCGACGGCTCGAATGACGCCGGGGTACGTCCGCCGGTAATGTCGTTGGAGAGCTCGTCCAGGGTGTAACCCACCGCCAGCTTGGCGGCAATCTTGGCGATCGGGAAGCCGGTGGCCTTGGAGGCCAGCGCGGAGGAACGCGACACCCGCGGGTTCATCTCGATCACCACCATGCGCCCGGTATCGGGGTCGACGCCGAACTGCACGTTGGAGCCACCGGTCTCGACGCCGATCTCGCGCAGCACCGCTAGCGATGCGTCGCGCATGATCTGGTATTCCTTGTCGGTCAGCGTCTGCGCCGGCGCCACCGTGATGGAATCGCCGGTGTGGACACCCATGGGGTCGAAGTTCTCGATGGCGCAGACGATGATGCAGTTGTCGTTCTTGTCACGAACGACCTCCATCTCGTACTCCTTCCAGCCCAGCAGCGACTCGTCGATCAGCAGCTCGTGGTTGTTGGAGAGCTCGAAGCCGCGGGTACAGATCTCCTCGAACTCCTCCTTGTTGTAGGCCACGCCGCCCCCGGAACCACCCATGGTGTAGGAGGGACGAATGATCACCGGGAAGCCCAGCGACTCCTGGATGCGCCAGGCCTCTTCCATGCTGTGAGCCACTTCGGCCTTGGGGCACTCCAGGCCGATGCGCTTCATGGCCTGGTCGAACAGGTCGCGATCCTCGGCCATGTTGATGGCGTCGGCGTTGGCGCCGATCATCTCGACGCCGTACTTCTGCAGCACGCCGTGCTTGTCCAGGTCGAGCGCACAGTTGAGCGCGGTCTGGCCGCCCATGGTGGGCAGGATGGCGTCGGGGCGCTCGGCCTCGATGATCTTCTCCACCGCCTGCCAAGTGATCGGCTCGATGTAGGTGGCGTCGGCCATCGACGGGTCGGTCATGATGGTGGCCGGGTTGGAGTTGACCAGGATGACCCGGAAGCCCTCCTCGCGCAGCGCCTTGCAGGCCTGGGCGCCGGAGTAGTCGAACTCGCACGCCTGGCCGATGACGATGGGGCCGGCGCCAATGATCAGGATACTGTTGATGTCGGTACGCTTGGGCATGTCGGTTCCCGCAAAATATGGTGACGAATGGCGACGTTCTCGGGGCTCGGCCTAGCGGCGGGCCTTCATCATCTCGACGAATCGATCGAACAGCGGCGATACATCGCGCGGGCCGGGGCTCGCTTCCGGGTGACCCTGGAAGCTGAAGGCCGGGCGGTCGGTCAGCTCGATGCCCTGCAGCGTGCCGTCGAACAGCGAACGGTGAATGGCGCGCACGTTGCTCGGCAGGCTCGCCTCGTCGACGGCGAAGCCGTGGTTCTGGCTGGTGATCATCACGCGGCCTGTATCGAGGTCCTGCACCGGATGGTTGGCGCCATGGTGGCCGTGGTTCATCTTCACCGTTTGCGCACCGGCCGCCAACGCCAGCAGCTGGTGCCCCAGGCAGATGCCGAACACCGGAACGTTCGTCTCGAGAATCTCGCGGATCGCCGTGATGGCGTAGTCGCAGGGCGCGGGATCGCCGGGACCGTTGGCCAGCAGGATGCCGTCGGGATTCTTTGCCAGCACTTCGCTGGCCGGGGTCTGGGCCGGTACCACGGAGAGCCGGCAGCCGCGGGAAGCCAGCATGCGCAAGATGTTGTACTTCACGCCGTAGTCGTAGACCACCACGTGGAAGGGGCGCTCACTGCCGCTGGCATCGATATTGCCCTGGCCCAGCACCCACTCGGCCTCGTTCCACTCGTAGGCCTGCTTGTAAGTGACCTCCTTGGCCAGGTCCATGCCCTTGAGCCCGGGGAACTCCCGCGCCGCTGCCAGCGCGCGCTCGGCGGCATCGTCACCCTCGGCCTCGGCACCGGCCAGGATCGCTCCGTTCTGAGCGCCCTTGGCGCGCAGGATGCGAGTCAGGCGCCGGGTGTCGATGTCGGCAATGCCGAGCACGTTGCGGCTCTTGAGGTAGTCGGAGAGCGACTGCTCGGAGCGGAAGTTGCTGGCGATGAGCGGCAGATCGCGGATCACCAGGCCGGCGGCAGCGATGCCATCGGACTCCACGTCCTCGGCGTTGACGCCGGTGTTACCGATATGCGGGTAGGTAAGGGTCACGATCTGTCGGGTATAGGAAAGATCGGTCAGGATCTCCTGATAGCCGGTCATGGCCGTATTGAACACCACCTCGCCGCTAGTTTGCCCGTCGGCACCGATGGCCGTGCCATGAAAGATACTGCCATCTTCCAAGGCCAATATCGCGGGTCTGTTCAATGCGGGGCTGTTCAAGACAAGTTCCTCCCATGCTGAGGCGAGCCTGAGGGGCGCAGGCTCGGCGGCTATCGTCACTGCGACAGATTCGGCTCGTAAAAAAGCGGGACGAAGCCGATAAAAAACCGGTTTCATCCCGCTTGTTGTCTTTGCTCGGGGGCTGGCCACGCAACAAGCGCGCAGTGTTGGACTGCTGTATTTCAGGCGCCCGGCCAAAATTTTGGAGATGTTACAGGAATCGCTCCCATCTGGCTACCGTCTTGCGCTCACAAACCCAGGACGTCCTGCATGCCGTAGCGACCATGGCCCTGCTCGGCCACCCAGCGCGCCGCGCGCACCGCCCCCTTGGCAAAGGTCATGCGGCTCGACGCCTTATGGGTGATCTCGATGCGCTCACCCTCGGTGGCGAACATTACCGTATGCTCGCCGACGATATCCCCGGCGCGCACCGTGGCGAAGCCGATCTCCTTGTCGCTGCGCGGGCCGCATTGGCCGACGCGCTCGAACACACCGTGCTCCTTGAGCGTTCGACCCAGGCTCTCGGCCACCACCTCGCCCATTTTCAGCGCGGTGCCGGAGGGTGAATCGACCTTGTGGCGATGGTGCGCCTCGATCACCTCGATGTCGTAGCCTTCGTCGCCCAACGCCTTGGCCGCCGTCTCGAGCAGCTTCAGCGTGAGGTTCACGCCCACGCTCATGTTGGGGGCGAAAACGAAGGGCAACCTGTCACGGTAGCCGTCGAGCTCGGCCAGCTCGCCGTCGGAGAGCCCGGTGGTACCGATCACCATGCGCTTGCCGTGCTCGGCGCAGAAGGCCAGATTGGCCAGCGTCACCTGGGGCGCGGTGAAGTCGATCAGCACTTCGAAGTCATCGACGATGGCTGACAGGGAGTCCACTGCCGCCACACCGAGCTTACCTAGGCCTGCCAGCTCGCCGATGTCGACCCCGGCAAGCGTACTGCCCGGCTCGACGATACCACCGGCCAGGGTGGCGCCGGCATCCTGGTGCACGGCATTGACCAGGGTGCGGCCCATGCGGCCGGCGACACCGACGATGGCGATACGGGTCATGCGGACTCCTGAAGATCTGAAGGCTGGGGATCGAAGGGAGTATACCAGAGCCGCGACTCAGCGGGGCTTGCCGTCCTGTCGCAGCAGCAGACCGATAGCGGCAAGCACCAGCGCGCTGCCCGGTAGCCAGTGCCAGCCGATCTGTTCGGGCGCGGTGACGAACAGCAGCAGCATGGAGACGAAGGGCACCATGTAGCCGTAGGCGGTCACGGCGCCAGGCGTGAGCACGGCGGTGGCTCGCTGCATCAGCCAGAAGGTGAGCGCGCTGGAGAAGAGCCCCAGATAGACCACCAAGATGAAATCCTGCCAGCGCATACCGGCCAGTTCAGCAGCGGGCTCGATGGCGACACCCAGCAACCCGATGGCCAGCCCCCCCAGCCCCAGGCTCCAGAAGGTGCGCACCGCCGCGGACTCCGGCAGCCACTCTCGCGCCAGACCCCACTTGCTCAATACCGGATAGAGTGCCGACGACACGCAGCCGAGGAAGAACACCGCCTCACCCACGCCGAGCTGCAGGCCCTCACCGTGGCTGAGAGCCTCGGCAAAGGCGAGCGCCAGCGCCCCGAAAGCCCCAAGGGCCAAGATCAGCGGCAACTGCCAGTTCAGCCCCTCGACGCGAAAGCCAAGCCCCATCAGATAGGCCATCAGCGGCACGGTGACGTAAAGGGTAGCCATGGAAAGGGCAGTGGCGTGGTGGGCGGCCCAGAACATGGCGCCGAAGAAGCCGGCCAAGCAGAGTCCCATCAGCATGTAGAGCGGCAGCAGGCGCCAGGAGGGGAGGAAGCCATCGGCGCGCCGCGCCAGCCACCACAGCCCGGCGCAGGCAACGGCGAAACGCAGGGCGGTAAGTGACAGCGGCGGCAGCTCGCTCATCAGCCCCACGGCGGGAAACGACAGCCCTACCAGCAGCGCCCACAGCAGCATGCCCAGGTGGGCGAGGCGGGGCGTTATCGTCGCGCTCAATTTTCCCAGACGATAACCAGCTCTTCGTCACCCGCCATGCGCTGCAGGTGGGAGTCGACGACACCCTCCAGCCGGTCGAGACTCTCCTCTTCCAGCGCCTCGACGGCCACCAGCAGCTTGCCCGGCTCGATACGCATCACGCAGGAGCCGTCCGCGAACGTCACGCGACTCTCCACCTCGCCCTGTTCCACCTCAAGCTTGTGCGCCCAGTGCTTGCACAGCCGGTTCATCACCCTCGCCCCGGACTCGGTGGCGATCTCCGTTCGCGACATCGGCATAGTAACGATCTCCATTCGTATTGAGCTGACAGACTACGGCGCCGGAGCGGGTCGGCGCCAGCCCCGATGCGCGGAAAAAAGGCAACGGTGCGTTCGACAGAATGTAGCCGGCTTTCAGCCTGTCGCGCACAAAAAACCCCTGAGGCCAAGGGCATCAGGGGCCAGTCACTCAGGGGCAGTGAACCTACGGCTTCATGTCCTCGAAGAACTTCTTCACGCCGTCGAAGAAGCTGGTCTTCTTCGGCGAGTGGCTGTGGCTGTTGCTACCGTCGAGACTCTCCTGCAGCTGGCGCAGCAGCGACCTCTGCTCCTCGCTGAGGTTGACCGGGGTCTCCACCACCACCTTGCACAGCAGGTCGCCGGGCGGGCCGCCACGTACCGGCTTGACGCCCTTGCCGCGCAGGCGGAAGAGCTTGCCGGTCTGGGTCTCGGGCGGAATCTTGAGCTTGACCCGACCGTCCAGCGTGGGCACTTCGAGCTCGCCACCCAGTGCCGCATCGATGAAGTTGATCGGCACCTCGCACTGCAGGTGCTTGCCGTCGCGCTGGAAGATATGGTGCGGCTTGATCGCCACCTGTACGTAGAGATCGCCGGGCGGGCCGCCGTTGATGCCGGACTCGCCTTCCCCATTGAGGCGGATACGGTCGCCGGTATCCACCCCGGCCGGAATCTTCACCGACAGGGTGCGGGTCTCGCGCACGCGGCCTTCGCCGTGGCACTTGTGACACGGCACCTTGATGTGCACGCCGCTGCCATGACAGGTGGGGCAGGTCTGCTGCACGGCGAAGAAGCCCTGCTGCATGCGCACCTGGCCAAGGCCGTTACAGGTGGGACAGGTCTCCTTGGTGGAGCCCGGTTCGGCACCCTGGCCGTCGCAGCGGTCGCACTCCACATGACGCGGTACGCGAATGTCCACGGTGGTGCCGGCCACCGCGCTCTCGAGATCTAGCTCGAGATTGTAGCGCAGGTCGCTGCCGCGCTGCGGTGCATGGGGGCTGCGTCGCCCGCCGCCACCGCCGAAGATGTCGCCGAACACGTCGCCGAAAATATCGCTGAAGCCGCCGGCTCCCGCACCACCGAAGCCACCGCCGCCGAAGCCACCGGCCTGGCCGTCTACCCCGGCATGACCGAACTGGTCGTAGGCGGCACGCTTCTCGCCATCGGAAAGAATCTCGTAGGCCTCGGAGACCTCGCGAAATTTTTCGGCCGCGGTGTCGTCATCCGGGTTGCGGTCCGGGTGATACTTCTGCGCCAGCCGTCGGTAGGCCTTCTTGATATCTTTGGTGTCGGCCCCTCGCTCGACGCCGAGCACCTCGTAATAATCGCGTTTGGACATGGGTCCATGCGCCTCCTGGTCTAGGCAGTTGTGCCCGATCCGCGGAAACGGCAACGCGGGAGTCGTCCTCCCGCGCTACCGTCGTCCGTGGCATCGCCTTGGCGATTACTGCTTCTTCTGGTCGTCGTTGACTTCTTCGTATTCGGCGTCGACCACGTCGTCTTCCGGCTTGCCACCGGCCTCCTGGCCTTCGCCACCGCCCTGCTGGGCGGCCTCGGCCTGAGCGGCGTACATCTTCTGCGCCAGGTTGCCGGAGGCTTCGGTCAGCTTGTCCAGCTTGGCCTGGATGTCGTCCTTGTCGTCACCCTTGAGCGCCTCCTCGAGTTCGGTGGCAGCCGTCTCGATGGCCTGCTTCTCCTCGTCGGTGGCGTGCTCGCCGGCTTCCTGCACCGTCTTGCGAGCGGCGTGGACCATGCCGTCGGCCTGGTTGCGCAGGGCCACCAGCTCCTCGAACTTCTTGTCCTCGTCGGCATGGGCCTCGGCGTCGCGCACCATCTGCTCGATCTCATCATCGGTGAGGCCGCTGGAGGCCTTGATGACGATCGACTGCTCCTTGCCGGTGGCCTTGTCCTTGGCCGACACGTTGAGGATACCGTTGGCGTCGAGATCGAACGCCACCTCGATCTGCGGCACGCCGCGCGGCGCCGGCGGGATGTCGGCCAGGTCGAAGCGGCCAAGCGACTTGTTGCCGCCCGCCTGCTTGCGCTCACCCTGCAGCACGTGGATGGTCACGGCGGTCTGGTTGTCATCCGCGGTCGAGAAGGTCTGGGTCTTCTTGGTCGGGATGGTGGTGTTCTTCTCGATCAGCGGGGTCATCACACCGCCCAGGGTCTCGATACCCAGGGTCAGCGGGGTGACGTCGAGCAGCAGCACGTCCTTGACGTCGCCGCCCAGCACGCCGCCCTGAATCGCCGCGCCCACGGCCACGGCCTCGTCGGGATTGACGTCCTTGCGCGCTTCCTTGCCGAAGAAGTCGGCGACTTTCTTCTGCACCATCGGCATGCGGGTCTGGCCACCGACCAGAATCACGTCATCGATCTCGGAAGCGGACAGGCCGGCGTCGGACAGCGCGGTCTTGCACGGCCCCAGCGAGCGCTGCACCAGCTCTTCCACCAGCGACTCCAGCTTGGCCCGGGTCACCTTCACGTTGAGGTGCTTGGGACCGGTGTTGTCGGCAGTGATGTAGGGCAGATTGACATCGGTCTGCTGGGCGCTGGAGAGTTCGATCTTGGCCTTCTCGGCGGCTTCCTTCAGGCGCTGCATGGCCAGATTGTCGCCGGTCAGGTTGATACCGCTGTCGGCCTTGAACTGATCGACCAGGTAGTTGATCAGCGCCATGTCGAAGTCTTCGCCGCCCAGGAAGGTATCCCCGTTGGTGGCCAGCACTTCGAACTGGGTTTCGCCGTCGACATCGGCCACTTCGATGATGGAGATATCGAAGGTGCCGCCACCCAGGTCGTACACGGCGATGGTCTTGTCGCCGCGCGCCTTGTCCATGCCGTAGGCCAGCGCCGCCGCAGTGGGCTCGTTGATGATGCGCTTGACCTCGAGGCCCGCGATGCGGCCAGCATCCTTGGTGGCCTGACGCTGGCTGTCGTTGAAGTAGGCCGGCACGGTGATGACCGCCTCGGTGACCGGCTCGCCCAGGTAGTCCTCGGCGGTTTTCTTCATCTTCTTCAGCACTTCGGCGCTGACCTGCGGCGGCGCCAGCTTCTTGCCCTTCACCTCCACCCAGGCGTCACCGTTGTCGGCCTCGGTGATGCCGTAGGGCACCATCTTGATGTCCTTCTGCACCACGTCGTCCTTGAAGCGACGACCGATCAGGCGCTTGATGGCGTAAAGGGTGTTCTGCGGATTGGTCACCGCCTGGCGCTTGGCCGACTGCCCCACCAGCGTCTCGCCATCATCGGTATAGGCGATGATGGAGGGCGTGGTACGGGCGCCTTCGGCGTTCTCGATCACCTTGGCGCTGTCGCCGTCTAGCACGGCCACACAGGAGTTGGTGGTCCCCAGGTCAATACCGATGATGCGTCCCATAGGAAATCCTCGAAATTCGTTTGCCTTGAATCCATCTCAGCGGCATCTGCCGCGGTTGACGTCTATCTGGGGGGCGCTTCCCAGCTTTTCAAGCCCCGCCCCCGTTTTCGTCCGCTCGGTTTCAGCTGGCGGCCTGACTGACCACCACCATGGCCGGGCGGACCAGGCGGCCATTGAGCAGATACCCCTTCTGAATCACTTCCATCACGCTGTTCGGCTCGAGTTCGGGATTGGGCACCATGGCCATCGCCTCGTGGAACTGCGGGTCGAACGGCTCGCCGGCCGGCTCGACCATCTCGACGCCGAACTTGGCCAGCACGTCGTGCTGCATCTTGAGCGTCATGGCCACGCCCTCGCGGTGAACGTCGCTGGCATCCTCGCCCATGGCATCCAGCGCCTTTTCCAGGCTGTCGACCACCGGCAGCAGCTCCTTGACGAAGCGTTCAAGGGCGAACTTGCGGGCCTTCTCGGCTTCCTGCTCGGCCCGGCGACGCACATTCTGCGCTTCGGCGGCGGCCCTTAACGCCTGATCCTTGGCTTCGGCCAGGCTTTGCTCCAGTTCCTCTACCTGGGCGGCAAGCAGGTCGGCCTCGGGGTTGTCGCTCTCGATGGTTGGCTCCTCGGACGCCACGGCGTCGTCACCTGCGACGACGCCATCATCCAACTCACCTTCCAGCGGATCCGGCCGGGCCTCTTCCTCACGCCGTGCCAGCTCGTCATCAAGCGGGGTCTGGGGTTCTTTAGCCATGCGCATCTCCTGAAGCAGCGTCGGCCCAGCGGGCCGGAAATAAGTCGTATCGGCGAAAGCTCGAAGGTCTGCCGCCTATATGGGGGTCCTTGCAGCAATCTCAAGACATCGGGCTACCAACGATGGCGTCGTGTATTGAGTGCGGAAATGGACTACTGTATAAAAACGCAATAACGTGTATGGATATCCAGCCAACAGGATACCGGTCGCCGGGGAGGTCCCATGCTGACACAGCTTGCCATTCGCGATTACGCCATCGTCGAGACGCTCGATCTCGAGCTTGCCGGTGGCATGACCGCCATTACCGGTGAAACCGGGGCCGGCAAGTCGATCCTGCTCGGCGCTCTGGGATTGTGTCTAGGCGAGCGCGCCGATGCCAGCAGCGTACGCCACGGCAGTGAGCGTGCCGACCTCTCTGCGCGCTTCGATATCACCACGCTGCCCGCCGCCCGCGCTTGGCTCGAGGAGCGCGAACTTGCCACCGATGACTGCCTGCTGCGCCGAGTGGTGACCGCCAGCGGCCGCTCCAAGGCGTGGATCAACGGCCAGCCGGCGACCGTCACCGACCTCAAGGCGCTGGGCGAACATCTGGTCGAGATCCACGGCCAGCATGCCCACCAGCTGCTGCTGCGCGAGGAGACCCACCTGCGCCTGCTCGACGACTTCGCCGGCAATCGCGCCATGGTGAACGAACTCGCCGAGACCTTTCGTCGCTGGCAGGCGTGCCGGCGGCGGCTCAAGCAACTGACCGAGAGCGGCGACGAGGTGCAGGCGCGCCGCCAACTGCTGCGCTATCAGGTCGAGGAGCTCGACCTGCTGGCCCTGGGCGACGAGGAACTCGCCACCCTGGAACACGAACAGGAGCAGCTCGCCCATGCCGAAGAAACCCTGCGCGAGGCACAGCTTGCCGCAGAGTGCTGCGACAGCGACGAAGGCGGCGTGCTGGCGCTGATCAACCAGGCGATGCACCGACTCGACCCGCTTCCGGGCAGCGATCGCGGCACTCTCGCCGACGTGCTCGGCATGCTGGGCGATGCTCGCATCCAGGTCGAGGAAGCCGCGCGCGAGCTGCATCGATTCACCGATGCCACCGAGCTGGATCCGGAGCGTCTCGCCTGGGTCGAGTCGCGCCTGGGTGAGGTGCACCGCATTGCACGCAAACATCACATCATGCCGGAGGAGCTTCCGGCGCTGCACCACCGCCTGCAGGCCGAACTGGTGGGTCTCGAAGGCGGCGAGCACGACCTCGAGACTCTACGCGCCGAGGTCGAGAGCCTTCGCGACACCTGGCGTGAAAAGGCGCGTAGCGTGGGCGAGGCACGCCGTCAGGCGGCGGCAAGGTTCGGCAAGGCGGTGCAGGAGCAGCTTGCTTTCCTGGCCATGGGCAAGGCGCGTTTCGACGTGGAGGTCGTCAGTCGGCAGGCACCGCAGCCGGACGGCATGGAGGAGGTTCGCTTCCTGATCAGCGCCAATCCCGGCCAGCCGCCGCGGCCGCTGACCAAGGTCGCCTCCGGCGGCGAGCTTTCGCGCATCAGCCTGGCCATCCAGGTGGTCGCCGCACGCCATTCGACCATTCCCAGCCTGGTCTTCGACGAGGTCGATGTAGGCATCTCCGGTGCCACCGCCGAGATCGTCGGGCAGCTGCTGCGCCGACTCGGTGAGCACGGCCAGGTGATGACCGTGACCCATCTGCCCCAGGTGGCGGCTCAGGCTCATCACCACCTGCACATCGCGAAGCAGGCCAAGCGCAACACCACTCTGACGCGCATGGCACTGCTCGATGAAGCCGGTCGGGTCAGCGAATTGGCACGCATGCTGGGCGGGGTCCATCTTTCCGACCGCACCCTGGCCCATGCTCGCGAGATGCTCGATGCCAGCCAGCAGGGCGCCTCCCACTAAGTCGCCGCCAAACGAATCGGCCCCGATCGATGATCGGGGCCGTCAATCGCAGGGAGAGGCAGCGCTTACTTGCGCGGCATGCCGTCCTGGCGGGTGGTATTGGAGCCACGCGGACGCACATAGAGCACCAGCGCGTGATCGACGAGCTCGAAGCCGTGCTCCTCGGCAAGCTCCTGCTGGCGACGCTCGATGGTCTCGTCGAAGAATTCGATGATCTCTCCGCTATCCAGGCACACCATATGATCGTGGTGTTCTTCCTGTGAGATCTCGAACACCGCATGCCCGCCATCGAAATTGTGGCGAATGACCAATCCTGCGGACTCGAACTGGGTCAGCACGCGGTAGACGGTGGCCAGGCCAACGTCTTCACCGGCTTCCAGCAGGGTCTTGTAGACATCCTCGGCGCTAAGGTGGTGTTGGCCCGTGGCATTCTCGAGGATCTGCAAGATCTTCACTCGGGGCAAGGTGACCTTCAGGCCCGCCTTGCGCAGTTCATGGTTCTGGTCGGCCATGTTCGCTCTTCGCAGTATCAGGTAGGGTCGGGTATGATCGACCGAATCCACGATAGTGAAGAACGGACACAAATGCAAAAGCTGATCAAAACCATCCCCCTCGTCATCGCCCTGACCATGGCCAGCGGCTGCGTCTACAAGCGGGATCTGCCCCAGGGCAACTACATCACCGAGGGCATGGTGCAGCAGCTCCAGCCCGGCATGAGTCGCTCCCAGGTGGTCGACCTGATGGGCCGACCGCTGCTCGAAGCGCCCTTCAATGCCAATCAATGGGACTACGTGTTCCGGCTCGATGAGGCATACGGCGGTGTGCAGCAGCGGCGCCTGACGCTCACCTTCGAGGGTGATCGCCTGGTCAACATGCAGCGGGAAGGCGACTTCGCCAGAGACATCGAACTGCGCCCGCAGGACGACATCGGTCCCGCCGTCGAGGGCGCAAGCCCCATGGGCGAGCTACCCGAGACTCAACCCCAGGCAGCCCCCGAGTCGGCCCCGGACGCCGGCGGCACCTTGCCCCGTGGCGGGGAACCGGCGACGACCGAGCCGTTGGCGCGCTAAGTCCAACCGCTACGCGACAGCGCTGAGGCTACTGCTTGGCGCGCCGAGCACGCGCCTCCTTGGGGTCGATCTCGAGGGGGCGATAGACCTCGACCCGGTCGCCGGCGCGCAGGAGATGGCTATCGGGGTCACGCAGCAGCTGGCCGAAGATGCCCAGGCCGGCTTCGCCGAAGTTCGCCTGCGGCACCTCGGGAAACCGCCTTGCCAGCTCGGCCAGGGCCACGGCCTGCCGCGCCGTGGTGCCTGGGGGCACCTCCAGCGCGACAATGCACTGCCTGTCGGGCAGCGCATAGGCAACCTCTACTCGAAGCGTCGTATCAGCGGCCATACAGCTCGTCGGCGCGACGGGTGAAGGCGTCCACCAGCTGGCCGGCGACCTGCTGGAACAGCTTGCCGAACGCCATGCCCAGCAGGCGGTTGGCGAATTCGAACTCCATCTCCAGACATACCTTGCAGGCGCCGTCACCCATCGGCAGAAACAGCCAGCGCCCGCGCAAGCGCTTGAAAGGTCCACTGACCAGCGACATCTCGATGCGTTCGGGCTCGATCAGATCGTTGCGCGTGGTAAAGCTCTGCTCGATGCCCGCCCGCCCCAGTGTCATCTCACCGATCAAATGCGCCTCGTCGCGCTCGAGAAGCCGCGCTCGCCGACATCCGGGCAGAAATTCCGGATAGCGCTCGAAGTCGTTGACGAGATCGAACATCTCCCGAGGGGTGTGCCGCACCAAGGCGGACCGATTGACCATTGGCATTGAGCTCTCCGCTGACTTCACAGTGCCCAGGGCGTATCATGAGCGGTTATTTCATGCCTTGAATGGTAACACGCTTCCCCGCATATCGAAGGAAGGGTGCCATCAGCAGACCGTGACAAGAGGTTCCATGGCCAACAAGAAAGGCAAGGGCAAGGGCCCTGGCAGCAGCGTCATCGCTCAGAACAAGAAGGCTCGTTTCGAGTACCACATCGATGAGGTCTTCGAGGCCGGCCTGGTGCTGGCCGGCTGGGAGGTCAAGAGCCTGCGCGCAGGCAAGGCCCAGCTCACCGACACCTATATCCTGATCAAGGATGGTGAGGCCTGGCTGCTGGGCAGCCATATCCTGCCGCTCAATACGGCCAGTACTCACGAGATCGCCGATCCTTCGCGTACCCGCAAGCTGCTGCTGCATCGCAAGGAGATCGCCAAGATCTTTTCGCGCTCACAGGAGAAGGGGCACACCTGTGTACCGCTCAAGCTCTATTGGAAGGGCAACAAGGTGAAGTGCGAGCTGGCGCTGGTCACGGGCAAGAAGCTGCACGACAAGCGCGCCACCGAGAAGGATCGCGACTGGCAGCGTCAGAAGGGCCGCATCATGCGGGAGAATACCAAGGCGTAACGGGCAAAGGGCGAGACACCTACCCGAAAACGGCAAGAAACGGGGAAGCGGTGAAACCAACCCTTCCGACAGGTGTCATAGAGTTGCTCATGCTGATAAGATGAGCCTGCTACGGGGGCGACATGGCTTCGACGCCGATGACAACCTCCTAGGTGCATGCCGAGAGCGTGATGTATCTCGTAAATCCAACATCACGACTAAATAGTCGCAAACGACGACAACTACGCTCAGGGCGCGCTGGCAGCTTAATAGCTGTTAGCTTCTAGTCCGGCCCCAAAGCGATGTGCCCATTCATCGCGGAGGGGATATGAGCTAAAGATGATGGGATCGCGGTTGGTGGTGTCCTCTCGCCAATCGCTAAACCTTAGAGGAATCGCGTAGCTGGATCCTGCCCGTTGGAGCCAGATGCGTTAAACCAAAAAACGGACCTAAGCATGTAGAGCCGAAGAGCGAGTGTCGGCGGACGCGGGTTCGATCCCCGCCGCCTCCACCAATCAAGCGAAAAAAGCACCCCTAGAGGTGCTTTTTTCGTTTCCGAACGACCGCTGTCACGTATCAGGCAAGCGCCAGCCGAGCCAGCTAATGAAAGCTCTGAAAAGCGGGTGGCAGAGTCTCTTCGATATAGGTGTTATTGAACTCGACCAGCCGGGCAAGCGCCTCCGGATCGGGCAGCACCACGTGCTGGCGATCGCGCGTCACCAGTCCTTCGTCGCGCAGCATGGAGAACGTCCGGCTCACGTGCACCGCGCTCAAGCCCAGGGCATCGCCAATCTGCTCCTGGGAAAGAGGCATCGAGAAGCCGTTCTCCTCTACCGCGCCAATGCGCTGCAGACGCAGGTAGAGTTCGTAAAGGAAATGCGCCAGTCGCTCGTGGGCAGCATAGCGGCCCAGATAGACCAGCCGTTCGGTGAGAATCGCCTGCTGACGCACCGCAGTGGCAATGATGCCGGCGGCCAAGGCCGGTGAACGTACGAACAATTCAAAGAGCTGCTGGTGCGAAAAAGGGCAGACCACGCCCTCATTGATCATCGCCACGCCGGCCAGGCGACGCGAAAAGCCAAAATCCCGCATGCCGATGATATCGCCAGGCAGGTAGACCTTGAGAATCTGCATCGAACCGTTGCCTAGATTGCGATAGGAGTAGGCCCACCCCTCCTTGACCACGCAGAACATATCGACATCCGCGCTCTCCTGCCACAGCACCTCTCCGGCCGACACACGTCGCGGGGTCAGCTCAAGGCCCAATATCAAGGCCTTATCTTCTGCCGTCAGAGCGCCGTGCTTGCCCAAGCCCTGCATTACAACACTATTCAGTAGGGTCACGCTCTGCCTCTCTCAGGCCTATGGTTGGTTAGGCAATACTAAAACACAAGCTTATATAGAGATTCATAACGCAGGTTATAGACCCCTCATAATGGCCGGCAGCCCCCTCTGCGGCAGCACCCCACCCCCTTCTTTGGTCTAACGCGTCATGACAAAATCACTTGCCCCCAACTGCGCCGGGGGCCATCATCAGCGCGGCAAGCGCGCAAGACCGGGTGGCATCGGGCACGGGCATGACGAGATGGCCGAAATTCCGATAAGACCCTACTCTTTCATTACATTTCCCGATCTGATTTCGAGAGGCCCATGAGCAAAGTCCTGATTATCGGCGCCGGTGGCGTCGGAGGCGTTGTCACCCATAAGTGTGCCCAGCACCCCGAAGTGTTCAGCGAGATCTGCCTGGCCAGTCGCAACGAAGACAAGTGCAAGGCCATCGCAGCCCAGCTGAATCGCTCGATCCAGACCGCCCAGGTAGATGCCGACAGCGTCGACGCCCTGGTCGCACTGATCGAGTCGTTCAAACCGGACGTGCTGATCCACGTGGCCCTGCCCTATCAGGACCTGACCATCATGGAGGCCTGCCTTAAGACCGGCGTGCCCTACCTCGACACGGCCAACTACGAGCACCCGGACGAGGCCAAGTTCGAGTACAAGGAGCAGTGGGCCTTTCACGACCGCTACGTCAAAGCGGGCAACATGGCCACCCTGGGCTGCGGCTTCGACCCGGGCATGACCAATATCTACTGCGCCTATGCCCAGAAGAACCTGTTCGACGAGATCCACCGCATCGACATCCTCGATGCCAACGGCGGCGACCACGGCTATCCCTTCGCCACCAACTTCAACCCGGAGATCAACATTCGCGAGATCACCGCGAATGGCCGCTACTGGGAGAAGGGCGAGTGGGTCGAGACTCCGCCGCTGGCCGAGAAGCGCAAGTTCGACTTCGACGGCATCGGCGAGAAGGACATCTACCTGCTCTATCACGAAGAGCTCGAGTCGCTCAGCCAGAACATCAAGGGGCTGGAGCGCATTCGCTTCTGGATGACCTTCTCCGAGAAGTACATCACCCACCTCAAGGTGCTCGAGAACGTCGGCATGACCAGCATCGAGCCGATCGAATTCGAGGGCAAGCAGATCGCCCCGCTGCAGTTCCTCAAGGCGGTGCTGCCCGACCCGGCCTCACTGGGGCCGCGCACCAAGGGCAAGACCAACATCGGCATCATTGCCGACGGCATCAAGGACGGCAAGCGGCGCAAGGTGTACATCTACAACATCTGCGACCACGAGGCGTGCTACCGCGAAGTGCAGTCCCAGGCAATCTCCTATACCACCGGCGTGCCGGCGGTCACCGGCGCCATGCTGATGCTGGAAGGCATCTGGAAGGGCGCAGGCGTGTTCAACGTCGAACAGCTCGATCCCGACCCCTTCATGGAGCGCATCGGCGACATGGGCCTGCCATGGCAGGTGGTGGAGCTCGACCCGGACCACGACCCGCTGGCATGAGTGGCATGACGAGCCCCGACTTCGACATCCACGCCTGCCCGTCGCCAGCCTACGTGATCGACGACGCGCTGCTGCGCAAGAACCTCGAGCTGCTCAGGCAGGTACAGGAGGCGAGCGGAGCGAAGATCCTGCTGGCACTGAAAGGCTTTGCCATGTGGGATACCTTTCCGCTGGTCAGCCAGTATCTGGTGGGCACCACTGCCAGCGGCCAGGACGAGGCGCGCCTCGGCGCGGAGACCTTCGGTGGCGAGGTGCATGTCTACTCGCCGGCCTTCACCCCCGAGGAGATGGAGGTGGTGCTGCAGTACGCCGACCACATCAGCTTCAACTCCCCGGGCCAGTGGCGCCGCTTCCGCGACACCGTCGCGGCGGCGTCACGCCGGGTCTCCTGCGGGCTGCGGGTGAACCCCGAGCACTCCACCGGCGCCGTGCCGCTATACGATCCCTGCGCACCGGGCTCACGCCTCGGCACGCGGGTGGCGGATATCGCCGAGACCGACCTGGCAGGGCTCGAGGGGCTGCACTTCCATACGCTTTGCGAGCAGAACAGCGATGCCCTGGAAGAGACCCTGGCTGCGTTCGAGGAAAAGTTCGGCAGGTACCTGGCCGGGCTGAGCTGGGTCAACTTCGGCGGCGGGCATCACATCACCCGCGCCGACTACGACATCGAGCGACTGGTGCGGGTGGTTCGCGGCTTCCGTGAGCGCCACCCTCATCTCACCGTGTACCTGGAGCCGGGTGAGGCCATCGCGCTGAATACCGGGTATCTAGTGTGTTCGGTATTGGATATCGTGGAGAACGATGGCCCCAACGTCATTCTCGATACGTCGGCCACCGCTCACATGCCCGACGTGCTGGAGATGCCCTACCGGCCCCACATCATCGGTGCCGGCGAACCGGGGGAGAAGCCCTTCAGCTATCGCCTGGGAGGCACGACGTGTCTCGCTGGCGACGTGATCGGCCGCTACTCGTTCGACACGCCGCTCGCCATCGGCGACCGCCTGGTGTTCACCGACATGGCCCATTACACCATGGTCAAGACCACCACCTTCAACGGCATCCGCCTGCCGTCGATCTGCCGGGTCGACGAGCGCAGCCGCGAGGTGCGCACGGTGAAAACCTTTGGCTACGAAGCCTACATGGAGCGCTTGAGCTAGGCTCCGCCTGCGACCAGGCTCTCAAGCCCCCTCGGGGGCTTTTTTCGTTTATGCCCTTGAACTTGCATGGCATGCCAGGCCCCCCTTTCGCTACGCGCCGATATGCCCCATGGTGTAGGGCACGACGACACCAGACAGGGAGAGCCCGGAATGACCACCGTGTTCAAGTTCGGCGGCGCCTCGATCAAGGATGCCGATGCCATTCGCCAGTTGACCCCGCTGATCGAGGCACATCAGGACAGGCCCTTGGTGGTGGTGGTCTCGGCCATGGGCAAGACCACCAACAAGCTCGAAGCGCTGCTGGCCGCCGCCCGCGACGAGAGTCGCACTGACGAATATCGCCAATGCCTAGATTCCTTGCAGACCGAGCATAGCGAGGCGATGGAGGCGCTTTTCGGCGACTCCGACGACTCTCCCATCGAGCGGGTCTCGGCCCTGTTCGAGGAGCTCGACGCCCAGCACCGCAAGCACCGGCAAAGCGCTTACGCCAAACACTACGACCAGACCGTTTGCTACGGCGAACTGATCTCCACCACCATCGTCGCGGCTTGGCTAAACCACCAGGGGATCGCCACCGACTGGCATGATGCCCGCGAGCTGGTGCGCACCGATAGCTGCCATCAGGCCGCCAACATCGACTGGCACACCACCGCCGAGACCGTTCGGGAGCGAATCGCACAAAGCGAACGTGTAAACCTGACCCAGGGCTTCGTCGGCGGCACCGAGGAAGGCGATGCGACCACCTTGGGCCGTGAAGGCTCCGACTTCAGCGCGGCGATCTTCGCCCACTGTCTCGACGCCCAGGAGGTGGTGATCTGGAAGGACGTCACCGGCCTGTTCAACGCCGACCCGCGACGCTTCGACAACGCCGTGCAGCTCGAACGCATCTCCTACGCCGAGGCCACCGAGCTGGCCTGGCACGGCGCCAAGGTGATCCACCCCAAGACTCTGGGGCCATTGCAAGAAAAGTCGATACCGCTGATCGTGCGCTCCTTCGAGACGCCTGACGCCGCTCCCACCACCATCGAAGCCGAACGACGCTTCGACGGCGACGTGGCCAGCTGCATTCTGCGAGAGAATCAGGTGTGGGTGGAAGTGAGACCACGAGATTTCTCGTTCATGGACGAGCCTCGTCAGCACGACATACTCGGCCGACTGGTAGAGGCCGGCATGCACGCCAATCTGGTCGACAGCGGCGCCATGCGCTTCGTTTTCTGCCTCGATGACAAACCCGAGCGGCTCGAGCCCTTGATCGAATCTCTGAAAAACGACTACGAGGTCACACGGCAGAACGAACTGACGCTACTCACCGTGCGCCACCCCCGCCAAGGGATGCTGGATGCCCTCAGCGAAGGCCGCGAAACCCTCGCCGAGCGACGCAACGATACCACTGCCCAGCGGCTGTTCCGTAGCCGAGAGTGCCCTGACACCTGGCAAATCCCCACTTGACGGCGACACTGACGGGCATGAAAAAGGCCGCGTTTGCCTATGGCATAACGCGGCCTTCTCTCGACGATGAACTTCACATATCAATCGCTGAGGTCGATGTCGTCCTCATCGGTCGCCGCCCCGGTCACGGCACCCGCACCAGCACCAATGGCCGCGCCGCGCACCACGCTGCCACCCGTGGCGGCGCCCGCAGCACCGCCCACTGCGGCCCCTACGCCGGCACCGCTGGCGGCGCGCTCGCCGGTTCCGGTACCACAGCCCGCCAAGGCGAGCATCAACGATGCGGCAAAGACCGCAAGGGCGCTACGCATTCCATAACCTTTCATGATCTACCTCCAGATCCTTGGATGTACACCCTTAAACGTAGTCAAGAAAGGCGACAAGGGGCAAAGTTGCGACCCGCGGCGCAGATGACCCGCGACTGCTTCCGTTAGCGCATCACGCCGCCACCCGCTTGGCATCGCCCGCGGCGTGCATGGCCAAAGCCGTGTCGAGCATGCGGTTGGAGAAGCCCCATTCGTTGTCGTACCAGGCCATCACCTTGACCAGGCGGCCATTCACGCGGGTGTGGTTGCTGTCGAAGGTAGAGGAGCTGGGGTCGTGGTTGAAGTCGATGGAAACCAGCGGCTGCGCGTTGACCGAGAGCACCTTGGATGACTCTGCAGCCTTGGCGACGATGGCATTGATCTCCTCTCTAGTGGTGTCGCGCCCTGCGGTAAATACCAGGTCCACCAGCGAGACGTTGATCACCGGCACGCGCACCGCCAGGCCGTCGAACTTGCCGGCGAGCTCCGGCAGGACCAGACCCACCGCGGCGGCAGCCCCGGTCTTGGTCGGGATCATCGAGTGGGTGGCACTGCGCGCCCGGTAGGGGTCGCTGTGGTAGACGTCGGAGAGATTCTGGTCGTTGGTGTAGGCGTGCACCGTGGTCATCAGGCCGTTCTCGATGCCCACCGTGTCGTTGAGCGCCTTGGCCACCGGCGCCAGGCAGTTGGTGGTACAGGAGGCGTTGGAGACCACCTTGTGCTCGGGGCGCAGCACATGCTCGTTGACGCCATAGACGATGGTGGCGTCAGCATCGGGGCTCGGGGCGGAGATCAGTACACGCTTCGCCCCCGCTTCGATATGCTTGGCGGCATCCTCGCGCTTGGTGAAAAGCCCGGTACACTCCATGACCAGATCGACGCCCATGGTCGACCATGGCAGGGCGGCCGGATCGCGCTCAGAGAGAATGGCGATGCGATCGCCATCCACGCTCAGACTCCGCTCGTCGTGCTCCACCTTATAGGGAAAGTGACCATGCACCGTGTCGTGGCGCAGCAAATGCGCATTGAGAGCGGGAGCACCCAGGTCGTTGATGGCCACGACCTGTATGTGCTGGCGAAAGCCGTTCTCGTACAGGGCGCGCAACACATTGCGGCCAATCCGACCAAAGCCGTTGATGGCAATCTTGAGCGTCATGGTGCGTTTCCTCCGTATAAGGTCTTGTCAGTCTGGAGTCGAGCCAATAGGCAATAATCCAAATGTGACGCAGAAATACGACAGACTCAAGATTTTTTAGTAACTTTACAACATACCAGCTATCACAGGCGCGACGCCCTACTGAGTGATCACGCCATACTTTCGTTTTCCGAAAAGCGAAAATCTTGCCTGGCGCCTTCTACCGAAGGGATTCCGGCAGATGACCGCGAGAGCTTTTACTCAGGACATTTTGTAGTAATATTACCTTGTTAACGTTACCGTAGGCGCACAACAAATCACTCCGCCGGAGACCGTCATGCCGACCCAGCCACACACCCCCATCCGCCGCACCAAGATCGTTGCCACCCTGGGCCCGGCCAGCGACCGCGAGGGCGTGCTGGAAGCCATGATCCGCACCGGCGTCGACGTGGTGCGCCTCAACTTCTCCCACGGCAGCG
>NZ_JBYCKL010000096.1:0-6257 GCF_057473365.1 Halomonas sp. TH-94 | reverse complement strand
AGAAAAGGCCTTCCTGTACTCGGTGTTCTGTCTTGGCGCCTTTCTGCTTTTCAACCTCACTCTGCGGGGGTTCGGCTATCAGTTCTTGTGGCCGGAATGGCCGCGCTTCAACCATCAGATGCTGTTGTTGAGTACATGCCTGCTGTACGTCGCGCTCACCCTGTTCAGCATCGATTACCTTAGCCTGAAACGGCAGGCACCACGGCTGGCCAAAGGGCTCATGGTGCTGACCGGGGGGCTGATCATCAGCGTGTTGCCCAGCTTTGTCGACCACTTTGCCTGGGTGGTGCAGGCAATGCTTCCGCTGACTATCGGCTATGCGCTTCTGCTGCTCGGCACGAGTGCCTGGCTGAGTTTCAGGGGCGACCGGCTAGCGCAGATATTCCTGCTGGGATGGAGCGGCCTAATTGTCGGCAGTGTGCTCTATTCGCTGCGTCTGGGCGGTTTTCTGCCCTATGGCCTGGGAACCGAATATGCACTGGAGATAGGCGCAGCCTTCGGTTTTCTGCTGCTGGCCTTCGGCTTGGCCTGCAAGATCAATCGCCTGAAACAGGCCAAGCTCGAAGCGGAGCGCAAGACCTATGAGCTGCAGCGGACGCTCAACCATAAGCTCGAGAGCAAGGTGCATCAGCGCACCCATGAGCTGGAGCAGGCCAACCGCAAGCTGGCGGCCATGGTGCGCACCGATCCGCTCACGGGACTGCTCAACCGGCGCCAGTTCGAGGCGCAGATCAACGAGGAGATCCAGCGCCGTCAGCGTGACGGCAAGCCTCTGCTATTCGCCATGATGGATATCGACGACTTCAAGCCCTTCAACGACACCTACGGCCACCAGGCCGGCGATGAGGTATTGCTCGAGGTCGCCAACCTGCTCAAGGCCCATTTCCGCCGTGCCGGTGATCGCCTGTTTCGGCTGGGTGGGGAGGAGTTCGGTATCCTGCTTGAGGCCGACTCGCTGGATGCGGGGCGTTTCTCGCTGGAGCGATTTCGCCATGCCCTGCAGCAGTTGCAGATTCCGCATGAAGCGTCGCGCCACGGGGTGGTGACCGGCTCCTTCGGGCTGGTGTGCTGCGATGAGTATAACCAGCTGCCTTCCGCCATGGCGGTGTACCGCCAGGCCGACCAGGCGATGTACGAAGCCAAGCAAATCAGTCGCAACCGAGTCGTGACGCGGGCTCTGGTGGCGGAGGTGTGAGCGGAGGTCGCATGGACATATTGTTTACGTTGACGTTAACTGGCGCATGCCGGCACAACAACGACAGCAGAGGTTCACGCCATGACCGCACCGCTCAGCCGTTTCCCCGTTCCCGAATCGATTCACGACCTGCCCGATGACATCCGTGAGGCCATCCTCGCGGTGCAAGAGAAAGCCGGCTTCGTACCCAACGTGTTCCTGATGCTGGCGCACCGTCCCGATGAGTTCCGCGCATTCTTCGCTTACCACGATGCGCTGATGGAGCGCGAGTCCGATACGCTCACCAAGGCGGAGAAGGAGATGATCGTAGTGGCCACCAGCGCCCGCAATCGCTGCCTCTATTGCGTGGTGGCTCATGGCGCCCTGGTGCGGATCTATAGCAAGGACCCGCTGCTGGCCGATCAAGTGGCGATCAACCATCGCACCGCGCCCATCAGCGAGCGCCATCGGGTAATGCTCGACTTTGCCCTTCACTGCGGCCTGGAAGTCGGCGAACTCACCGACGAATGGCAGGCTCGCCTCACCGAAGCCGGTTTCAGCCATGACGACATCTGGGACATCGGTGCCATCACCGCTTTCTTCGGCCTCTCCAACCGCCTGGTTACCCTCACTGGCACGCCACCCAACCCGGAGTTCTACCTGATGGGCAGGGTGCCGCGGGATAAGCCCGCTTCCCTCTAGTACGGCGAATGGCTCAGGCGCAGCAGGTTTCCAGCAGCATCAGCACCGGTTCCAGCTGGCTGTCATGAAGTACCAAGACGCTGTCGCCGGTTGCGTCGTCAGGAGGGCGGACTACGGCGAACTCGCCTTCTTCCAGGTGAAATTCGTGGATCTCTCTGGGGCCTTGCGGCGTATTGCAGTGGATCGAGCGGTAGCTGTCGTCCTCGCCGTAGGTGAGACGGTGATAGACCTTGAAGA
This sequence comes from Halomonas sp. TH-94, assembly GCF_057473365.1. Lineage (NCBI taxonomy): Bacteria > Pseudomonadati > Pseudomonadota > Gammaproteobacteria > Oceanospirillales > Halomonadaceae > Halomonas > Halomonas sp. TH-94. Next base: position 4,144 of record NZ_JBYCKL010000096.1, on the reverse strand, counting down.
AGGTATAGAGCGTCAAGCCATGGTCGAAGCCGGGCCAGCGAGCGGGAATGGTGCGTGTTTCCTGATCGAGCGTTTCCCCCTTGGCTTCGGCGTCGGCGATGGCATCTGCCAGCGGGCCGGCCAGCAGCGAAGCGTCGTCGCGGGGCGGTGGGGCGGTGTTTTCCAAGGCCCGCTGATAGAGGGCGCGTACCTGCTCGAAGTCGTCGAGCGAGGTAACGGGGTGGTCGCTGTGGAACAGGTCGGCGGGTTCGAAGCCGCCATTCTCCCAGCCATGTATGACCCGCAGCGTCAGCTGCCCGCTGGCCAAGGGCCTGCATACGAGGGCCTGCAGCGCGACCCGCAAATGAAGCTGGCGCTCGACGTTCAAGTTGTCGAAGGCGGAGTAGGGGTCGGCAAAGATATGATGCAGATGCCCGGGGGCGTGTTCCTTGGCTTCGCTGAATGGCATGAGGGTTCCCTGCGGGGAGAAGGCGTTGAGAGACTGGCGAACGTCGGCGTTCGTAAGGTTTGTCGGCGTTCTCGTTATGGTTTTGTCGTTGTTATATCATTCCAGGGGTTCGAGGTCATATCGGCCAGTTGAAGGCTGGCTTTAGGCCTGCATGACAATTCATTCACTGTCGCCAGGGGAGTCTCGCTGCGGCGAGGCTGAGAGGGCGCAAGGCGCTGACCCTGGAACCTGACCCGGTTCATACCGGCGGAGGAAGTGCGACATGCCATACCTGACGTCAGCCGTGCTCGGCGCGGCGCTGCTGTGCTTTGCTTTCCTGGGGCTGCGTGCTCGCCGCGCCGATGGCCTTCTCGACGATTATGTCACTGCTCGCAATTCCCAGCCGGCCACGAGCCTGGGGCTCTCTTTTCTGGCGTCTGGAATGGGCGCCTGGATCCTCTTCGCTCCGCCGGAGATCGGCGCCTTCGTCGGGCCGCTGGCGTTGGCGGGCTATGCCATCGGTTCGGCGCTGCCCTTCATCGTGCTGGGGCTCTATGGTCCGGCGATTCGCCGTCACTTGCCCGAAGGGCGCAGCATCGGCGAGTTTGCCGAAGCCTGTTACGGTGCCGGTGTGCGCCGCTGGGTGTCGCTGGTATCGGTCCTCTACATGGCCTGCTTCCTGGCTGCCGAACTGACCGCCATCGGGGCCATCACCGCGCTGCTCTCGGATGTGCCGCCGGCGCTGGTGGTGATCGGCGTGGCCGTGACCACACTGATCTACACCGCCATCGGCGGGCTGCGCGCAAGCCTGGCGACGGATCGCTGGCAGGCGTGGCTGCTGATTGTGCTGTTGATCGTGGTGGGTGGAGTGGCGCTCTTTCGCCTGCCCGAGATGCCGGTCGGGGCGGCACTGCCGGCGATCCCTGTCGGCAGTGCGCTGGGGGTGGCACTGACGCTGATCATCGCGGTCACTGCCGCCAACCTCTTCCACCAGGGCTATTGGCAGCGGGTATGGGCCGCGCGGGATGACCGCGCCCTCAACCGCGGTGCCTGGCTGGGTGGCGCTACCACCGTGGCGGTGGTAGCCCTGGTGGGTGGGCTTGGCATGCTGGCGGCCATGAGCGGCGTGGCACTCGGCGAGCCGCCGATCCCCTTCTTTGCCCTGCTGGCCGAAGCGCCGGGCTGGCTGGCCATGCCGGCGCTGGTGCTGGCGGTCACGCTGGTCGCGTCCAGCGTCGATACCCTGCAGAACGGCATTGCCTCGCTGGCAGTGGCGGGCTCGGGCAAGCGGGGGCTCTCCATCGGTGCGGCGCGACTGGCAACCGTGGTGTTGATGGTGCCGGTCGTGATCGTGGCGCTGCAGGGGCTCTCGGTACTGCGCCTGTTCCTGATTGCCGACCTGCTGTGTGCCGCCATCGTGGTGCCGGTACTGCTCGGCCTTTGGCGGCGCATGTCGCCGCTGGCCGCGCTGGCGGGTGGGGTGGCGGGCATGGTTGGCGCCATTTTACCGGGCTGGATCGCCCATGGCAGCCTGGCGTCCGGCGTGCTGGCAGCGAGCTTCCCCGACAGTATCCCCACGCTGCCGCCGTTCCTCGCTGCGCTGGCGGCGTCGACCCTGGTCAGCCTGTTGATCGCCTGGCTGAGACCGCGCGCTACGCTGCGCAGCGCTTGAGCATTTGCCAGGAGGCCGCGTAGCGGCCAACCTCAGGGGGTGCGAAACCGAAACGGAGAGCGCCCCATGAGCGATACCCCCGATCCACGTCGTCGTCATTCCGCCCAGGTGGTGGATGGTGTCGGCAAATCAGCCAGCCGCGCCATGCTCCGAGCGGTGGGCTTTTCCGATGAAGATTTCCGCAAGCCTCAGGTGGGCATTGCCTCGACCTGGAGCATGGTCACGCCCTGCAATAGCCATATCCACGAACTCGCCGAGCGGGCCCGCGACGGTGCCGATGGCGCCGGCGGCAAGGGCGTGATCTTCAATACCATCACCATCTCCGACGGCATTGCCAACGGCACCGAGGGCATGAAGTATTCGCTTGTCTCGCGCGAGGTGATCGCCGACTCCATCGAAACCGTGGCTGGCTGCGAGGGCTTCGACGGACTGGTGGCCATCGGCGGCTGCGACAAGAACATGCCGGGCTGCGTGATCGGCCTGGCGCGGCTGAATCGGCCCAGTGTCTTCGTCTACGGCGGCACCATCCAACCGGGTAAGAATCACACCGATATCGTTTCGGTGTTCGAAGCGATGGGCGCCTATAGCCGCGGCGACCTGGAGCTGATCGAGCTCAAGCAGATCGAGGAGACGGCGATTCCCGGTCCAGGCTCCTGCGGCGGCATGTATACCGCCAATACCATGGCGTCGGCCATCGAGGCACTGGGCATGAGTCTGCCGGGTAGTTCGGCCCAGAACGCCATCTCCCAGGCCAAGCGTGAAGACTGCGAGGCAGCCGGAGCCGCGGTGCTCCACCTGCTCGAGCGCGATATCAAGCCTTCCGACATCATGACCCGTGAGGCCTTCGAGAACGCCATCACCGTGGTGATCGCCCTGGGCGGCTCCACCAATGCGGTCCTGCATCTGGTGGCCATGGCCGCTACGGTGGGCGTGCCGCTTTCGCTGGCCGACTTCACCGAAATTGGCCGGCGTGTTCCGGTGCTGGCCGATCTGCGTCCCAGCGGGCGCTACATGATGAGTGAGCTGGTCGAAATCGGCGGTATTCAGCCGCTGATGAAGACGCTTCTCGATGCCGGCATGCTGCACGGCGACTGCCTGACGGTGACGGGGGGCACCCTGGCCGAGAACCTGGCCGAGGTGGAGCCCTATCCGGTGGGACAGACCATCATTGCGCCACTGGAGACCCCGCTGAAGAAGGAGAGCCACTTGCGCATCCTCTACGGCAACCTGGCCCCGGAAGGGGCGGTCGCCAAGATCACCGGCAAGGAGGGCACGCGGTTTTCCGGCAGTGCACGGGTGTTCGGCTCCGAGGAGGAGGCCCAGGCACGCATCAACGACGGCACCGTGACGGCAGGCGACGTGGTGGTGATCCGCTATGAAGGTCCCAAGGGCGGCCCCGGTATGCGCGAGATGCTCACGCCCACCTCGGCAATCATGGGACGGGGGCTGGGCGATTCGGTGGCCTTGATTACCGATGGCCGCTTCTCCGGCGGCAGCCACGGCTTCGTGGTGGGGCATGTCTCCCCCGAGGCCTTCGATGGCGGCCCGCTGGCGCTGGTCGAGGATGGCGACGGCATCACCATCGATGCCGAGGCCGACACCATCGAGCTGCACGTCGCCGACGAGGAGCTGACTCGCAGACGGCAAGCGTGGCGCCAGCCCGAGCCCCGCTATACCCGAGGCGTACTGGCAAAATACGCACGCACGGTGAGCTCGGCCTCCACCGGGGCGCTGACCGACGTGCCGCCTGATTCATGAGCCGGGCTTGGGCTGGGCTGCGTTTGGCTTGTCACCGTTGCCTTGGCTAGCTTGATAAGACACCCAGTGAATAGCGACCCGCAAGGAGGCATCATGGCCAATAGTGGAACCAGGCAGGCACGTGTGGAACCGATCCGCGATGCCCAGGACATCAATCTACCGGTGACCGGCTGGCACGTGATCGACGAGACGGACCCGAACAACGAAATCGTCGTTTCCGAGCACGACTCCGAAGCCGAAGCCATTCGCGTGGCCGAGGAGTACGAGCAGCGCGAGGAGTGATGGGT
>NZ_JBYCKL010000095.1:0-55623 GCF_057473365.1 Halomonas sp. TH-94 | reverse complement strand
TCGACATCGCCATCTCGCCGCAGCAGGCCACCATCGGCAGCCTGCTGACCCACGTGCGGCGTGGCGACATCGTCAACGTGCACTCGCTGCGCCGCGGCGCCGCCGAGGCCATCGAGGCCATCGCCCACGGCGACATGCAGTCGTCGAAGGTGGTGGGCCGGGCCATCGGCGAGATCGACCTGCCCCGGGGCACCACCATCGGCGCCATCGTACGCGGCAAGGAGGTGCTGATCGCCCATGACGACGTGGTGGTGGCATCGGGCGACCACCTGATCCTGTTCGTTATCGACAAGCGCCGCATCCGTGACGTCGAGCGGCTGTTCCAGGTCGGGCTGACGTTCTTCTGATGGACGGCTCGATGACACCCCGCGACGCAGGGAACGCCGCACGATGAGCCTGCGAGTCATTCTTCGCATCCTCGGCCTGCTGCTGATGATGTTCAGCCTGACCATGATGCCGCCTATCCTGATCTCGCTGCTGTTCGGCGATGGCCAGTGGGATGCCTTCATGATCGCCATCATGATCACCGTGATGACCGGTCTGGTGATGTACCTGCCCAATCGCAACGCGCGCAAGGAGCTGCGCATTCGCGACGGCTTCTTGATTGCAGCACTGTTCTGGAGCGTACTGGGGCTGTTCGGTTCGCTACCCTTCATGCTCACCGGGGACGCCGCCCTGGCGCCCACCGACGCGGTGTTCGAGTCGTTCTCGGGGCTGACCACCACCGGCGCCACGGTCATCACCGGCATCGAATTCCTGCCCGAATCGGTGCTCTACTATCGCCAGCAGCTGCAGTGGCTCGGCGGCATGGGGATCGTGGTGCTCGCAGTGGCGATCCTGCCGACCCTGGGGGTAGGCGGCATGGCGCTCTATCGCACCGAGATCCCGGGCCCACTCAAGGACTCCAAGCTGACCCCGCGCATCACCGAGACGGCCAAAGCGCTGTGGTACATCTACGCCGCCCTGACGCTGACCTGCTTCCTTGCCTACCTGGCCGCCGGCATGAACTGGTTCGACGCCCTGGGCCACAGCTTCTCCACCGTGGCCATCGGCGGCTTCTCCACCTACGATGCCAGCATCGGCCACTTCGACAGTGCCGTGATCGAGCTCATCTGCGTGTTCTTCCTGATCGTCTCGGCCATGAGCTTCAGCCTGCACTTCCTGGCCTGGCGGGGCAGGCAGCTCAGCCACTACCTGCACGATCCGGAAGCGCGCTTTCTGCTGCTGTTCCTTTCCGGGCTGATCGTCATCGCGGTGGTCTCGCTGTGGCTGACCGGCACCTACGACACAGAGCGCGGCCTGCGCCACGGTCTGTTCCAGGCGGTTTCCATCGCCACCACTGCGGGCTTCGGCGTGGCCGACTTCTCGGGCTGGCCTGGGGCGCTGCCCTTTCTGCTGTTCATGGCCGCCTTCGTCGGCGGCTGCTCCGGCTCCACCGGCGGCGGCATGAAGGTGATCCGTATCATCCTGATCATGAAACAGGGCATGCGCGAGGTGATGCGCCTGATCCATCCCAGCGCGGTGATCGCGGTGAAGGTAGGCAAGGTGAGCGTGCCCGACGGTATCGCCCAGGCGGTGTGGGGGTTCTTTTCGGCCTACCTGATGCTGTTCTTCCTGATGCTGGTGGGGGTGATGGCCACCGGCGTAGACCAGGTCACCGCCTGGTCGACGGTAGCCTCGTCGCTCAACAACCTGGGGCCCGCCCTGGGCGAGGCGTCCGAGAACTACGGCGAACTTCCCCAGCTCGCCAAGTGGATCCTGGTGGTGGCGATGCTGCTCGGCCGCCTGGAGATCTTCACCGTACTGGTACTGTTCACGCCCGCCTTCTGGCGACGTTGATCGGCGGCGCCGGGTTTGGTGCAGGGCTCGGCTTCGTGGATAATCGTATCTTCATCCCTTGCGACCCGAGCGTTCATGACCGACTCCCAGGAACCCGTGACCGACCCGCGCCAGGAAGGCGCCATCAGCGGCCCCCATCGTGTCGTCGAGGTGGGCGGCTCTCGTTACACCCTGCTGGGGACCGCCCACGTCTCTGCCGAAAGCGCCGAGGATGTGCGCCGGATGATTCGCTCCGGCGAATTCGACGCCGTGGCCATCGAGCTGTGCGATGCCCGCCACCACAACCTCAGCAACCCGGATGCCCTGGCTCAGCAGGATCTTTTCGAAATCTTCCGTCAGGGCAAGGCCGGCATGGTGGCCGCCAACCTGGCGCTGGGCGCCTTCCAGCAGCGCGTAGCCGAGCAGTCCGGTATCGAACCAGGCGCGGAAATGCGTGCCGCCCTCGAGGAAGCTCGCTCACACGACCTGCCGCTGCTGCTCGTCGACCGCGACGTGGGCGTGACGCTCAAGCGTATCTATCACAACGTACCCTGGTGGCAGCGCATGTCGCTGTTCACCGGCCTGCTGGGCAGCGTGATGTCGCGCCAGGAGGTCAAGCCCGAGGAGATCGAGCGACTGAAGGAGGGTGACGTGCTGGAGTCGACCTTCAGCGAGTTCGCCGCCGAGTCGAAGGCACTTTATACCCCGCTGATTACCGAGCGCGACCGCTACATGGTGCTGCGCCTGGCGGAGCAAGCCCCCCCCGGGCGCTACGGCAACGTGCTGGTGGTCATCGGTGCGGGCCATATGAAAGGCATGGTCGAACATCTCGAGTCGCCTCTGCCCGAAGCTCCACAGGTAGAGCGCCAGGCGCTTGAGGCCACCCCGCCTCCGTCCAAGGTGTGGCGCGCCCTGCCGTGGCTGATCACGGCGCTGGTGCTCACCGGCTTCGCCATCGGCTTTTCGCGCAATACCGAACTCGGCTGGCAGCTGGTCGGCGAATGGTTCCTGATCAACGGGGTACTTTCGGGGCTGGCCACGCTGGTCGCCCTGGCCCACCCGGTAACGGTACTGGCCACCATGGTGGCCGCGCCATTGACCTCGCTCAACCCTACCATCGGTGCCGGCTTCGTCGCCGCCGGAGTCGAGCTGTGGCTGCGCAAGCCCAAGGTGCACGACTTCTCGACCCTGCGGCATGACGTCACCGAGCTGAAGGGGTGGTGGCGCAACCGCGTTTCGCGCACGCTGTTGGTGTTCCTGTTCGCGACCCTGGGCTCCGCTGCGGGCACTTGGGTGGCGGGCTTTCGTATTGCCGGCGCGCTGATGGGCAGCCCGACCTAGAGTCAAGCGCTCTCGTCGGGGCCCCTGCCTGGACCTGTCCGGCCTGCGCCCGGGTCGTTTCGTTCGGCCTGGTCGAAGGCCTCGATGACTCGGGCCACCACCTTGCGCTGATCCACCGGCAGGGCCAGGTAGCGTTGCAGCACTCGCCGCTCTTCGGCACTGATCGACGGGTCCCAGGCACCGCGCGGCTCACTCACCCGATAGCCCTCGCTATCGCCATAGCGGAGCGTCTGCGGCTCCACCCCCAGCCACTCGGCCAAGACCTGCAATTTCTCCTGTTGAGGCAGGGTCTCCCCGCACAGCCAACGACGTACCCCCTGCAGCGTTACCGGCTTGCCCCAGTAACGCAGGTTGAATTCCCGCTCCAGCACGGCTGGGCGCGGCTCGTAGCCGGCTGCACGCATGGCGGCAGCCAGTCGTTCGGCGAAGGCGATCTTTTCATTCATCGCAGGAATGTGCCGCGCTCGCCACGAACGCAGTTGAACCAACGGTTGATAATACACAACAACAAATGGTTTACTTTCTGCATGTCGGTGCCCTCGCGTTTCTTGCCGGACATCCCAGTGGGCAAGGCACGCAATAGGGAGGAACGGCAGCCATCCGCTGCCGGGTACACAACAGGGAAATCCCATGCCGGACTCGCTTGATAGGGAACTCGATGCGAGCATTCGCCCGTCCGCACCGCCCCCCGTCGAGGCGGTCCAGCCTCATGGTTGTCTCATAGCATTCGACAGCGACTGGCAGGGCATCCGCCTGGCCAGTGCCAATCTCTCTCGCTTCTTCGGCCTGACGCCCGCCGAAGCGCTCGGTCAGCCGCCCGAAAAGGTACTGGGTGCGAATATCGCCACGGCCTTGGCAAGCGCGTTGGCCAAGGGCGCTCCCGGCATGACGATTCCCTCGGGTCAGGCGGGCGTGACTTCGCGGCATCTCTATGTCTCCACGCACACGACAGGACGGCATGTCATCCTGGGAGTGGAGCCCCAGCCAGGAGATAGTCACGAGCTTCCGGGCCTCGGCTACGCCTGGGGGATGCGTATCGCTCAGGCCAGCAGCGTCAGTGAGCTCTATGCACACTTGCTGCGGGCCTTGCACGCACTGACCGGCTTCGAATCCTGCACCCTCTATAGTCATGAGTATGGCGGACACAGCGTGCGGCTGGGTCAGGAAGGCACGCGTTTCGAGCCCTTTCCGAGCGCCGTGGGCCGTCGCACCACCGCGCCCATGGTGTTGGTCGACAGCCAGGCGGAACCGATCGGACTGGAAAGGACACCGGGGCCGCAACCCGACCTGTCGCAGTGCCCACTATGCCTGCCGCCGCCACCGCTGATGGCGTGGCTGTCCGGCCGCCAGGCTCGCGCGGCCTTGATCCTCGATCTCGACGAGACGACCCCGGGCCGCAGCCTGGCGATCTGTCGGGACCGCCAGCCGCGCCACCTGGCTCCCCCCCTGCGCCACCTGATTTTGCAGCTCGCTCAGCTTGCTGCGCTGCGCGGGGCACTGCTAAACCAGAAGCGGGAAACCCGACATCGCTACCGTGAGCTTCACGAACGCAATACCAGGCTCCAGTGGCTGGCCTATACCGATCCGCTGACCCAGGTGGCGAATCGCCATCGTATCGAACGCCTTCTCGAAGCCGAGCTGACAATGGCCGATAAAGGCGGTAGCCCCCTGGCCTTGCTGCTTTTCGATATCGATCATTTCAAATCGATCAACGATACCCATGGTCACGGCGTGGGCGACCAGGTGCTGCACCGGGTGGCCCAGATTGCCCAGGCTCAGCTGCGCGACAGCGATCATCTCGGCCGCTGGGGCGGCGAGGAGTTCATCGCCGTGGTGCCCGGCTGCGACCTGGAACTGGCACAGGAGCTGGCCTGGCGCCTGTGCCGCTCCCTCAACGAATGCCGCATCGCTCCCGTCGGCCGGGTCACCGCCAGCTTCGGCATTGCCGTCAGCCAGCCTGGGGATACCTCGCGTAAATTGGTGCAACGCGCCGACAGGGCAATGTACTGCGCCAAGCGGGCGGGCCGCGCCTGCGTGCGAACCCAGGCACTCGACGCCTAGCGCTACCGCTTCATTCGGCCCGGTACGCCAGCAGCCTACGCATCGCCGCGGTGGGCGTCTCGATCTTCTCGTAGCGGCGACTGGCGGCGTAGCTGACGTTGAAGGCGTCGAAGTAGTCGTCGAGCACCTGGGCGGCATCGACGTCGCCGCTCTGGCGCAGCAACTCGGCCGCTACCTCGGCAGTACACAGATGGGCCTGGGACGCGGGCTTGCGCAACTGATAGCGGGTCATGCGCTGGGTCGCCAGAGGCAACACCGGCAGCCCATCGAGGTAAACGCTCTTGCGAAAGATCCGCCGCGCCTGACGCCAGGTGCCATCGAGCAGAATGAACACCGGTATCCGGCCGTTCGTCTTGACCTCACCGACCGCCTCCATGCCCACGACGCGATCGGCATAATCGGGCTGGTCATCGGGAAAGATCACGAAGGGGGCGTAGCGCGCATCGTCGAGCAGGGCCAAGAGCCGCTCGTCCGGCGCGGTGCGATACCAGGTAAAGACTTCGGTCGTCGGCAGCACATCGCGGATCAAGCGCCCGGTATTGGTCGGCTTGAGATGCTCCAGCGGGTGCGTGACCAGCCAGATACGCGCCTCACTTTCGGCACTGATACGATAGGGACAGAGGCAGTTGAGCACCGGCAGCTGGCAGCCGGGGCAACGCTCGGTGAAGCTGCCCCGCGCCTTGAACTCGCGCCGTGGGGGGCGTGGATGACCGGTGGCGGGGTCACGAGAAAGCCCGGCAGCGGGGTCAAGGGTCGTCTGCAAATCGCGATCTGCCATGCGGGCCTGCCATTGCGCCAAAGGGGCAGCATTCTAGCATGCCTGTCCGCTCAACCCAGCAGGGTCTGGGGCACCCACAACCTCCCCTCGCGCCGCCAATGGCGTACCAGTGCCGGCACGCCCTTGCCGGCAAGCTGGCTGATGCGGGTCACGCCCGGGGGCGCCAGCGCCTCGGCTTCGGGGTCTACCAGCAGGCTGGGGACATCCAGCGGCGTGTGTTCGAGCAGCGAAGCGGCCGGCATGACCGCAAGCGACGTGCCCACCACCAGTAGCATATCCGCCTCGGCGACGATGTCACAGGCATCGGCGAAATGCGGCACGCTCTCGCCGAACCACACCACGTCGGGGCGCAGCTGACTGCCCTTGTCGCAGATGTCGCCGAGCTGGATTCCGCCGCGCGGCAGCGGGTACTGCATGCGACTATCCACCGTGGAGCGCGCCTTGAGGATCTCGCCATGCAGGTGCAAGACGTTGCGCGAGCCGGCGCGTTCATGCAGGTCGTCGATGTTCTGAGTGATGATGCTGACACGGAAGCCCTGTCGCTCGAGCGCCGCCAGCGCCTTGTGAGCGGCATTGGGGCGCGCCCGGCGCACCTGGTCTCGGCGCAGGTTGTAGAATTCGAGCACTCGTGCGGGGTCGCGCCGCCAGGCCTGGGGCGTGGCAACATCGTCGATGGGATGCTCGGCCCACATGCCGTCGCTGGCGCGAAACGTCTGGATACCGCTCTCGGCACTGATGCCAGAGCCGGTGAAGACCACTAGATGGGGGCGCCTTGCCTCTGCCATGTGCCTCCTCACGTCATCGCGCTGCCATTCAACGCGCTCAATAGACCAAGCCGTTCTCCTCGCCGGCGCTGAAACGCTGCTTGTTGCGATAGGGATAGACGTCGATCACTCGCCCGTCGATGATCGCCTGCTGCAACCCTTTCCAGTAGTCGGCGTCGAAAAGCTCCGCGTGCAGCTGGTAGAAAAGCTTGCGCAGCTTGAGGTCGGCGAACAGGAACGGGCCGAACTCCTCGGGGAAAATATCATTAGGCCCTACCGAGTACCACGGTTCACTGGAGAGTTCCTGCTCGGGGTACATCGCTTCGGGAATGTGACGGAAGTTGCATTCTGTGAGGTAGCACACCTCATCGTAGTCGTAGAAGATCACCCGGCCGTGTCGGGTGACGCCGAAATTCTTCAGCAACATGTCGCCAGGAAAGATGTTGGCAGCGGCCATCTGCTTGATGGCATTGCCATAATCCTTGAGCACCGCACGCATTTCCTGCTCACCGCACTGCTCGATATAGAGATTGAGCGGTGTCATCATCCGCTCGGTGTAGCAGTGCTTGATGATCACCTTGTCGCCCCGCAGCTGCACGGTGGAAGGCGCCACCTCCAGCAAATGGTCCAGGCACTCCGGGGCGAAGTGATCCTTGCGCGCAATGAAATTGGAGAATTCCTGCGTATCGGCCATGCGCCCGACCCGGTCGTGGCGCTTCACCAGCCGGTACTTCTCGCGCACGGTGTCGTGGCTCATCTCCTTGGACGGGTCGAAGCGGTCCTTGATGATCTTGAACACGGTACGAGACGAGGGCAGTACGAACACCGCCATGACCATACCGCGAACGCCGGGTGCAATGATGAACTGATCCTCGCGCTTGGCCACCTGACGGTTAAGCGCGCGGAAAAACTCGGTCTTGCCATGCTTGAAGAAGCCGATGGCCGAATAGAGTTCGCCCTCGGGCTTGTCGGGCATCAGCTCCTGCAGGTAGTCGACGAATTCCCCCGGCACCTGTACTTCCACCTGAAAGTAGGCGCGAGTGAAGGAGAAGATGATCGAGACCTCATCCGACTCGATCAGCACCGTATCGAGGTGCAGCCCCTCGCCCTGTTCGTGCAGGATCGGCAGCACCAATGGCACCTGCTCCCCCGCCCCGCGAATGCGCCCCACCAGATAAGCGCCCTTGTTGCGATAGAAGACGCTGTTGAGCAGCTCCACCTCGACATCCGGCGCCTCGAGAATCGCTGAAGGCAAATGCCCGCGCAGAAAGTCGCCACCCAGACCCGCATCCCGCTCCAGATCCTCGAAGGGTGTCTCGAACGGCGCCTCGGTCAGCGCCCAACGAACCGCGCCCGCCCAATCGCCTTCCACTCGGCGGCGTCGACACGGCTCTAGTCCCGAGTGGTGAGCCGCCGCGTCGCGAGAGCTGTAGACGAACATCCAGTCGTTACGGATATGGCGATGATGAAAGATCGAGCAGAACAACGAATTGAAGTAGGTCTCGGCCAGCTCGTAATCGAGTCGCTCGCTGATCAGCTCGGCATAGTGGTTCCTGGCCTCACGCCAGCATTCGCAGTGGGTAAGCTCCTCCTCGGGCAGAGCGCGCCGAAGCCGCCCCAGGGTCTCGCCGACCTTCTCTTCATAGAGATTGATACGCTCGGCCGACGCCTGCTGCGCCTCGCGCCAGGCGGCATCGCGAAAACGCCGGCTCGCATCGGCGGTGATCTCCTTGAAGCGGGTACGGTACTCATCGAAGCCGTGCAGGATGGTCGCGGCAAGACGATAGGCGGGGGAATGCTTCATGGCGGACTCCGGGCAGCGTAGGTCGACAGCTTCGCCAATTCTCGCCCGGGATGCGAGCCAACCATGGTGGTGGCGGCTGTAGTCCAGCGACAAGAGGCGATGAAGACGCCCGTCATGCATTCATCATCGCCCTGTCGCAGAGTCGTCATGCGCCAATGACATGCTCGGGCGTGAGTCGAGGCAAGGAGGATGCCATGCGAATCTGTCTGGTCAGCGAGACCTGGTCACCCGATATCAATGGCGTCGCTCATACCCTTGTACAGCTGAGCCGCGAGCTTCAAGAACGCGGGGTGGCCATGCAGCTCGTCCGCCCCCGCCCGGCAAGCGGCAAGGCACGAGGGCGTCCACCGGGAATGCAGGCCGAGCTGCAAGTGCGCGGGATCGGGATCCCCGGCTACCGCGCCGTGCGCATCGGCATGCCTGCAGGCAGACGCCTCAGGCGACTTTGGCAGGCACAGCGACCAGATGTGATCTATCTGGCCACTCAGGGTCCCCTGGGCTGGTCGGCGAGGCGTGTGGCCAGGGGCTTGGGCATTCCACTAGTGGCCGGCTGGCACACCAACTTCGACCATTACTGTAGTGACTACGGCCTGCCATGGTTGGCTCCGGCATTGATGCGTGGACTGCGGCACTTCCACAACGGCTGCCAGATCACCCTCGTGCCTACCCGCCAGCAGGCAGACGAGCTCGGCAACCAGGGCTTCCAGCGTCTTGAAGTGATGGGGCGCGGTATCGACCAGGAGCGCTTCTCGCCCGATCTACGCTGCGCCCAGCTGCGTCGCCGCTGGGGAGCAGATGCCCATACCCCCGTGGCACTGCACGTTGGCCGACTGGCGCCGGAGAAGAACCTTACGCTGCTGCGCGAAACGCTGCATGCCATGCGCAGTGCTCGTCCCGATATGGTTCAGGTGATCGTCGGAGACGGACCTGCACGCCGTTCGCTCGAAAAGGCCCTGCCGGAGGTGCACTTCACCGGTTTCATATCGCCGGAAGAGTTGGCGCGGCATTACGCCAGTGCCGATCTGTTTCTGTTCCCTTCGCTCTCGGAGACGTGGGGCAACGTGGTGCCCGAAGCCATGGCCAGCGGCCTGGCCGTGGTTTCCTACCACCATGCGGCAGCTGCCGAGCTCATCGAGAGTGGCAGCCATGGGATTACCGTATCGGCAGGAAACGCAGCGGCGTTCCAGGAGGCCGCGGTTGCGCTGTGCCAGCATCCCGCTCGCTGGGCCCAGTTGGGCCGTGCCGCACGCTTGCGCAGCCAGGTCTGCCGCTGGCCCGCCATCGCCGATACCTTTCTTTCCACACTCGAGCAGGCCCGGGAGATACGTCATGCGCCCACGCACCCTTACGGTATTTGATCGGCTCGATCTGCTGGAGTGGCGGTTGTGCCAACGCTTTGCCAATCTCAGCCTCTATGCGCCCTGGCGAGCACTGCTGCGCCTGTCCAGCCGCTTGGGCGACTGGCCGCTCTGGGTCGCACTGATTGCCGCCCAGCCGCTACTCCAGCCCCATGCCGGCCCGGCCTTTTTCCTGCAGTACGCCGCCACGGGAATCATCGCCATTCTCATCTATCGGCTGGTCAAGACGCGACTGTGTCGCGAGCGGCCCTTCATTACCTTCGTCAACCTCATCCGCTGCAACGAGCCGGCCCGGGATCGTTACAGCTTTCCCAGCGGACACACCATGCACGCCGTGATGTTCTGCGTCATGACCTCCGTTCATGCTCCCTGGCTGCTGCCTTTGCTGGTGCCGCTGGCGGCCTTGATCGCCCTCTCCCGGGTCGGCCTCGGGCTTCACTACATCAGCGATGTCATCGCCGGTGGTGCCATCGGTTACGCCTTCGGCCTGGTCAGCCTCTATCTGGCCGGTTGAAGGGTACCGTCATCGCGTCGTCATGCAACGGTCACGGACCCGACCGGAAGTCGTCATACCAGGACCGCAAGATGGCTGCCGTAACGATTCGTCACACTCTCTGAACAGGTAACTGTCATGACGTCCATGCGATTCAACCCTCTTCTGCTGCGCACCGCTATCGCCGGCATCCTGGCCGCTACAGCGCTGCAGGCCAGTGCCAATCTCGCTCCTCGTTTCTCCGATGCCGATGGCGACCTGGTGGCCGATGCCCCCACCGATGAATCTCAGTGGGTCGACCCGAGTACGCTGGTATTTGCCTATACCCCGGTCGAGGACCCGGCAGTCTATGCCGAAGTGTGGTCCGGCTTTCTCGCGCACATGGAAGAAGTTACCGGTAAGCGGGTGCAGTTCTTCCCGGTTCAATCCAATGCCGCCCAGCTCGAGGCGATGCGTGCTGGCCGCCTGCACGTCGCGGGCTTCAATACGGGCTCCAACCCGATAGCGGTCAACTGCTCCGGGTTCGTACCGTTCGCCATGATGGCTTCCGAAGACGGCAGCTTCGGCTACGAGATGGAGATCATCACCCATCCGGACAGCGGCATCGAGTCCATGGCCGACCTGGCCGGGCGCAGCATGGCGTTCACCTCACCTACCTCGAACTCCGGCTTCAAGGCACCCTCGGCGCTGCTGACCAGCGAGTTCGGCCTGGTGCCGGATGAGGACTTCGCTACCGCCTTCTCAGGTTCCCACGACAACTCCGTTCTCGGCGTGGTGAATCGCGATTATGAATCGGCAGCCATCGCCAACTCCGTTGCCGCTCGCATGATCTCACGCGGCGTGGTGAATGAGGGCGACTACGAAGTTATCTACACCTCGCAAACCTTCCCGACTACCGGCTATGGCCATGTCTACAACTTGCATCCTGAGCTGGCCGAGAAGGTCAAGGAAGCCTTCTTCAGCTTCGACTGGGAAGGAAGCGCTCTGCAGGCCGAGTTCGCCAATTCCGGTGAATCGCAGTTCATCCCCATCACCTACCAGGAGCATTGGGAAGTGATTCGCACCATCGATGAGGCCAATGGTGTGACCTACGACTGCGATTGATCCGGTGACGTATTGACGACTCCAGCTCTGCTTTACACCGGACTGAAGCCATGAAATCGAGGTCGGGTGGCCAAACCATCCGACCCGTGCGTATGACCCGTGCGTATGAAGAGAGGCAACCCATGCTGACCCTGTCCCAGGTCACCAAGCGCTACCCCACCGGGGATCGTGCGCTGACCGACATCGACCTCACCTTGCCACGCGGCCAGGTCATGGCGCTGATCGGCCCCTCCGGGGCCGGCAAGAGCACCCTGATTCGCTGCGTCAACCGACTGGTGGAGCCCACCAGCGGCAGTATCCGGCTCGAAGACACCGAGTTGACCCGGCTTTCCGGTTCGGCCCTGCGCCGAGCGCGTCGCTCCATGGCCATGATCTTTCAGGAGTACGCCCTGGTAGACCGCCTTACCGTCATGGAGAACGTGCTCTCCGGTCGGCTGGGGTATGTGGGCTTCTGGCGCAGCTTCCTGCGCCGCTACCCGCGGGAAGATATCGCCGAAGCCTTTCGACTGCTCGATCGCGTAGGCTTGCCCCATGCCCTGGACAAGCGCGCCGATGCACTCTCCGGCGGCCAGCGTCAGCGGGTCGGGATCGCTCGAGCCCTGATACAGAGCCCGAGCCTGCTGCTGGTAGACGAACCCACCGCGAGCCTCGATCCCAAGACGTCACGGCAGATCATGCGGCTGATCCGCGAGCTGTGTACCGAGCGCAATCTGGCCGCCATCATCAACATCCACGACGTGGCCTTGGCCCAGCAGTTCGCCGATCGCATCGTCGGCCTGCGTGCCGGCAAGATCGTCTTCGATGGCAGCCCCCAGGCACTGGACGCGGAAACGCTCACCACCATCTACGGTGAGGAGGAGTGGGACACCCGGGTTCCCGAAGACGAGACGCAGCACGAACCGGAACACGGAATCGCCCCCTCTCCCCGACTGGCGTTGGCCACGGGTGGCGCCTCGTGAGCCGCCAAGCCCAAGCCCAGGCGGGCCAGTGGCGTCGGCTGCCGATGATCGAAAACCCCAGGCTGCGCTGGGGATTGGTCGTGGGTCTTGCGGCCTATCTGTTGCTGGCCCTGGCCTCGGTGGAGGTCAACTGGGCGCGGGTCGCCGAAGGAGCCAGCCGCGGACTCAACTTTCTGGCCGCCTTCACCCGGCCCGACTTCGTTTCACGGCAGGGAGACATCACCGCTGGGATTCTCGAAAGCCTGACCATGACACTCACGTCGACCGTCATTGGGGTGGCCTTGTCGATTCCCGTAGGCCTGGGCGCGGCGCGCAATATCGCCCCCTGGCCCATCTACTATGTATGCCGCGGCATCATCACCGTGTCCCGTACCTTTCAGGAGATCATCATCGCCATACTTTTCGTGGTGATGTTCGGCTTCGGCCCCCTGGCCGGGATGATCACCCTGGCCTTCGCCACCATCGGCTTCATGGCCAAGTTGCTGGCCGAGGACATCGAGGACCTTGATTGGCGCCAGGTGGAAGCGATCCGCGCCACCGGGGCCAACTGGTGGCAGACGATGAACCACGCCGTGCAGCCCCAGGTGATGCCGCGACTGATCGGGCTCTCGATGTACCGCCTCGACATCAACTTCCGCGAGTCGGCGGTGATCGGCATCGTCGGGGCGGGCGGCATCGGTGCCACGCTGAACACCTCGATCAGCCGCTACGAATACGACACCTCGGCGGCCATCCTGCTGATCATCATCGCCATCGTGCTGCTGTGCGAATACAGCTCGAGCCATATCCGTCGCTGGACTCAGTAACCCAGGAGAAATCTGGTGCCTCTTGTAACCACTCCGCAAGGCACGCCGACTTGGCGCCTGCGCACGACCCGCACCCAGTGGCTGCAGTATCTCGGCTGGCTGGTTGGCGCCTGTCTCTTCCTGCTGTGCTGGAAGGTGATCTCCGACAACACCATGTGGGTGTTCGTCGAGGACGCCGGCCGCCAGGGCAGTGATCTCATCAGCCGCATGCTACCGCCCCAGTGGGCCTACGCCCACCGGCTGTGGAAGCCAATGTGGGACACCCTCAATATCGCCACCCTGGGCACGCTGCTCGGCATCGCCATGGCCTTTCCAGTGGCCTTCCTGGCGGCCCGCAACACCACGCCGCACCCGCTGATGCGTAGCGCCGCCCTGATGATCATCGTCTCGTCGCGCTCCATCAACTCGCTTATCTGGGCCATGCTGCTGGTGACCATCCTGGGGCCCGGAGTGCTGGCGGGCATCATCGCCATCGCCCTGCGCTCCATCGGCTTCATCGGCAAGCTGCTCTACGAAGCCATCGAGGAGATCCACCCCACCCCGGTCGAAGCGATCAGCGCCACCGGTGCCGGGCGCCTGCAGGTGATGAGCTACGGTGTGCTGCCCCAGATCATGCCCGCCTTTGCCGGCATCAGCGTCTATCGCTGGGACATCAACATCCGGGAATCCACGGTGTTGGGGCTGGTGGGCGCCGGCGGCATCGGCCTGCAGCTCAACGCCGCGATCAACAGCCTGGCCTGGAGCCAGGTCAGCGTCATTTTCGTGATGATCTTCGTTACCGTGCTCGCCTCTGAGTGGATCTCCGCTCGGGTACGTCACGCCATTATCTGATAGCGGCCGCGTCGACCCGCGCGCAGCGCAGCAGACAGAAGAGAGCCAGGGCGCCACTCACCATGGGCAGCAGAAAGCTCACCGAGTAGCTGCCGGTCAACCAGACGATAAGGGTGAATAGCGCCGGCCCCACCAGCACGCCCATGTAAGTGGGTACCAGCACGGCGGCAGTGGCCTCGGCCACCTCGCCGGGCTGGCAGCGCCTGGCCACCTCTGCCAGGTAGACGCCATTCCAGCCTACCGCCGTGGCTCCCGCCACCACCATCAATACCACCACCATCCAGATGGGTAGAATCAGGCCGAGCAGGGCGAGCAGCATGAACACCACCAGGATGGCCCCAGAGAGGCCGAGCAGCACGGCCAGACTGCCTCCCATGCGATCGGCCAGCGCTCCCCAGGCCACTCGTCCGGTCACTCCCGCCATATGAACCAACGACACGACAGCTCCTGCCAGCACCAGGCTCAGAAGCAACTCCTCGACCAGAAAGGCCACCGCAAAACTGAGCAACGAGAGCTGCGCGGCCGAAAGGCAGAAGCCGGCTGCGCCCAGCCAGCGCATTGGTCGGTGGCGCCGCAGCACCCCAAGGCTTCCCACCCCCTGCATACGTACGGCCGCGTCCCGGCTGGCATCCCAGAAGGAGCGCCGCCACTGCAGCAGCATCAATGTCATCAAACAAGCGACACCTATTGCCAGGAAAGCGGCCTGCCAGTTCCAGTGAGCCGCCAGGGGCGGCGCCATCAGGCCGGCCAACACCCCGCCCAGGGGAACCCCTGTCTGTTTGATCGAGTAGACCAGGTTGCGGCGTTCGGCAGGTGTGAAGCGGCTCAACAGCTCTGCCGCTGCGGGGCTGGTCAAGCCATAGGCCAGACCCAGCAGCAGTGTGGTGCTCAATAGGGCCAACGGGGTGCCGAGCAGCGCCAGCATACAACCCGCCATGACCAGCGCCATGGCCACCTGACTGGCACGGCAACCGCCCAGGCGCCGTGCCACCGCAGCCGACTGCAATGAGGCAAGCATGGCGATGCCGTATAGCAAGCTGACCTGAAAACCGACCCAACGGGTCGGTACGCCAAAGTGAGCCGCTACCTGGGGGGCCAGGGTCGGTACCAGCAGCATCCCACCGCTGCACAACACCTGTACCCACGTGGTCGCGGCCAGAACCCACCAAGCCTCAGCGCGAGGTGATGAAGGCGAGGCAGCGGGGGACGAGGCTGGCATGGCAGGCTCCGAGGCAGGGCGGAAACCGTTAGCCTACACACAAATTCAGCACTATCGCCAACGCCTTTGACGAAGGGTAGCGCTCGTTGCCGCTACCAGGGCAGCGCCTCGCCGTTGCTGTGCCAGAAACCGCCGCTGTTCTCCAGCGTCAACGCTTCGATGCGCGCGGCGATGCCGGCCGCCGCCTCCTCGGGCGGTATCAGACCACTGAAGTTGACCATGCGGGTCTGAACATAGCCCGGATGCAGCTGGGCCACGGCAATGCCGCGGGGCTTGAGGTCCACGGCCAGCGACTTGCCGAAGGCATTGAGCGCCGCCTTGGAGGCTCGGTAGCCGTAGCGGCCGCCGGAGTCGTTGTCGGCGATCGAGCCCATTCGGCTGGTCACGTTCGCTACCTTGCTGCCCGAGCCGAGGTTGTCGAGCAGCGCTTCGGTGACCCTCAGCGGACCATAGGCGTTGACCTCCATCTGCTCGCGAATGGTGGCGAAATCGAGCGACCCCAACGACTCATCGCGTAACAGTCCGGCATTGTTGATCAGCAGGTCCAGGTGCAGTCCTTGCAGGGTCTGGGCAAGCCGCGCCACATCCTCGGCACGAGTCACATCGACACCCTCGATGACTTGTTCGGCCACCTCATCCAGCTCGGCAGACGTCTGGCGGCAGACAGCGAAGACCTGCCAGCCTGCGGCGCTGTAGTGGCGGGCCAGTGCCAGTCCGATGCCTCGGTTGGCACCGGTGATCAACGTACGTAACGCCATGACGACTTCCCTCTCGTTCTCGCTTGAAGACGCCCTCCAGTGTGGTTGTCGCAGGGCGAAGTGCAAGTTCCGATTCGGCACATATCCCTCAACGCACAGGCCAGTTTATAATGGTTACCCAATGTAACCTCCCCCCATCCCGGGGCCCCTCACCGATGCCTGCCATCGAACAAGGACGCTTTCATGGCCAAACGCGCCTCCTCCATCACTCTTGCCGCCTTGGGCGGTGCCGCCATTGGTTTGGTCGTCGGCTGGCAGCTACCGGATAGCGCTTTGAGCGCTACTCCGGCCATCGAGACTGCCGTTGCCGATACCGCCTCATCGCCCGCGCTCCAGTTGGGCGAGCGCCTGCGTGGCGAGCTCACCTCCGCCAGTGAGCTCAATGGCAAGGATGGCAGTCGCTTCGAGCGCTTCCGCCTGCCGCTGGAGGAAGGCACCCTGATCGAGATCGAACTGGGCGGCCCCTTGCACGGAAGCCTCACGCTCTACGATCCCGAACTGCAATTGCTCGCGGCCAGTGCCGGCCCGGCCTATTACGAAGCGCCCGCCGCTGCCTCGCTGCGGCGCCGTATCGACGAGAGCGGTGACTATGTGCTGGTGGTAAGCGGCCAGGACATGCACAGCTACGGCCCCTTCACCCTCTCCAGCCGGCAGATGGAGCTCACCACCGAAGACACCCTGGCCATGCCCTCACGAGCCGACGGCTGGCTGCAGGACGGGGGTGATACCTACACCGTCACGATAGAAGAGAGCGGCCTCTATCAGATCGAAATGCGGTCGAGCGACGTGGACGCCTACCTGGTGCTCGAAGGCCCCAATGGCTATCAGCGCGAAGACGATGACAGCGCCGGCAACTTCGATGCGCGCATCGCCGACTTCCTGGAACCTGGTGAATATCGCCTCACCGCCCGCAGCGCCTACGGCCAGGGGAGCGGTCTTTACACACTGGAACTTGGCCCTCACGAGCTGGCCAGCGGAGAGTCACTGCGTAACAGCGGCGAGCTGATGATCGAGGAGCCCTTGTTCGGCTGGTACAGCGGCGCCGCGCTCGAGTATAGGCTGCATCTCGAAGCCCCTGCGGTAATCACGCTGGACATGCTCTCGTCCGACTTCGATGCCTTCCTCGAGCTGCACGGTGAAGGCGTCTTCGTCAGCGACGACGATGGCGGCGAAGGGCTGAACGCACGACTGATGCGTCCTCTGGAAGCGGGTGACTACTCCGTCATGGCCCGCAGCCACAGTGGCCATGGCAGCGGCCTGTTCGAACTGCGTGCCGGCGCCGTCGCCCTCGACGAAATCGCCAATGAAGGGCAGCTCGAAAGCGGCCGTGCGCTGCAGGCCTGGCTGGAGCCAGGTGCACGCAATGTCTATGAGGTAGTCATCGAAGAGCCTGGCCACTATCGCCTCGATCTGCACTCGGACGACTTCGACGCTTTCCTCGAACTCGATGGAAACGGCCTCTTCCTCAGCGATGACGACGGCGGCGAAGGCATGAACTCTCGCATCAGTACCCACCTGGATGCGGGCACCTACCGCGCCACCGCCCGAGCCTACGGCAATAGCGAAGGCGGCAGCTTTACCCTCCAGCTCAGCGTCGAATAGACGAAGAAATCCAGCCGGCCTCGCTTGCTCAGCGGGGCCGGCTCTCACCTGCCGCGCCGTTCAATGAAAAGGCTGTTACCGGCTTGCCGCTTGGCCTGCTGCTTGAGCTCGGAAAGATCTTCGGATATTGCCAGGACGTCACAGCCGCGACCATCACTTACCGGCCTTGCCGCCAGCGACAGACTGACGAAGGGATAGAAAGTCACGCGGCCCTGCCGATTCTCGACCCGTACCCCGCCTGCTCGGCGATCCTGCGCATCGTAGAAGTCCGACGCCATGGCGCCGAATGCTGTCAGAATACGGTGGCAGCGCGCCTTCCAATCGGCATCGTCCAGTAGCAGCATGAAGTCGTCGCCGCCGATGTGGCCGATGAACCCCTTCTTGCCGACCTGCTCATCGAGCAGTTGAGCCAGTGCCAGGATCACCCGGTCGCCCCGCGCATAGCCGTAGGCGTCGTTATAGGCCTTGAAGTTGTCGAGATCGCAGTAGACGGCAGTGAATACCTTGCCATGCTCCAGCCATTCGCTCAGCGTCTCGTTGATCATCAGGTTCCCCGGAAGGCCGGTGAGCGGATTGGCATGGCGCGCCTGGCGCACCTGAATGGCGGTGATCTCGCGAAGCAGGTCGACGATATTACCCATGCCGCGATAGCGGCCCTCGCCGTCGACGATGACGAAATCCTCCTGGGGCACATCCTCACTGTCGGTGAGCTGCTGGCTGAGCAGGGTCAGCGGCATTTCATCGACGGCCACGGCGAAGCGCGAATCGCACATCTCCCGCACCAGACGCTTGGCGAACAGGGCATGACTATAGGGATTGGTGAACAGGGTAAGAAATTCACTGCGCCGCACCACACCGACCGGCCTGCCGTTTTCCACCACCGCCACACAGCGCAGGCTCGGCTCGCCACGAAACCGTTCGCTCAATTCCAGTACCGGCATGCGCGGTTCGATCGGTGCCAGCGACTTCATGATGGTGTGGGCGCTGCGTACCAGTCCGTGACGGGCCGAGGCTCCGACCGGCAGTGAGCGGCCGATATCTCGCGACGGGGTCTGGCTGGGACGGGCAAAGTAGTAGCCTTGCAGCAGCGACAGGCTGCGATCCAGCTCCCACAGCGAGCGGTACTCCTCGGCGGTTTCCACGCCTTCCGCTATCAGCTGGCAGCCGAGGCTGCGCGACACATCGAGAATCGAGCGCAGGAACTGCCGCTTGTCGGGGTCCTGATCGATGCCGGTGATGAAGTGGCGGTCGAGCTTGACGAAGTCGGGGCGCAGCTCGGCCCAGTGACGCAGACTCGAATGGCCGGCCCCCAGGTCGTCCAGCGCAACCTGAAAGCCCATCTCGCGATAGTGCTCCACCGCCTGGCGCATCAGCACGTAATCGGTGATCGGCAGATGTTCGGTGAGCTCGATGACGACACGATTGGGAGCGAGCCCATGGTCGCGCAAATAGCCCAGGGTCAGCCCCTCGCTGAAGTCCCGCTCGAGGATGGTCAACGGCATCACATTGAGGAACAGCCTACCGGGCAAGCCTAGCCGCACGAAGGCGGCAATCGCCAGGCGGCGGCATAGCAAATCGAGCTCAACCAGCAGGCCCGACTGAATTGCCACCTCGAACAGGGCCACTGGAGAGTGCAGCCTGGAGCCTTCGGGGCCACGAATCAGCGCTTCGTAGCCGTGCACGCACTGCCTGGCGACATCGACGATGGGTTGAAAGCATGGCGTGAGCCGCTCGCCCTCTATGATAGCTCTGAGCTCGCTCTCCTCGGTGTTGGAGGTCGTCATGGTCAGCCCTGAAATGGTGTCAGGGCGAGATTGCAACACATCGATGACAGAACCATGACGACCAGGGCACCGATATCGTCGGCACCTCATCTGGTAGTGGAATCAACCCTCGTGCTGTTCGAGGCCGCCGGCACCCGTGCCGAACGCCACGATGAGCTGCTCGACGCCTTGCTGAAGGCAGGCTGACCGCTTCGATCAACGTCACGCCTTGCCCGGCCTGGCTCGTTATCTGTCTGTCATCCACCGGCGTTAGTGTCGGAAGACCAAATCTTCGACAGGAGAAGCCCGATGTCACGGCGCCAGCGCGAACCGCTCAGTGACGAGGAGATCGAGTACCTGGTTCAACTGGCAAACGGCAATGCCCTGACTCGTCACCGCCACCGTGAGCGCTGGCGTCGGCGCCAGACCGGGGCGCCCCCCACAGATCGAAATGCCGAATGACCGATGATGGGCGCGGCAGCTGCTATGCTTTGGCTAGACTCTCTAGAGGGAATGAAACGCTGGTGGAAACTGACTCTATCAACAGAGAGGTGAATGCCAAGCGGCGGCTGCGCCTACGCCCCGCAACTCCCGAGGACCGCCCCCTACTGGAGCGCTGGGATACCCAGCCGCATGTCATTGCCGCCAGCCCCAACGACAAATGGGAATGGGAAGCCGAGCTGGCCCATCCGGTCGACTGGCGCCAGCAGTTCATCGCCGAGCGCGAAGGATTTCCCATCGGCTTCATCCAGATAATGGATCCCGCCCGTGACGATAGCGGTTACTGGGGAGAGGTGGGCGACGGCTTGCGTGCCATCGATATCTGGATCGGTGAGCCCGACGAGCTGGGTAAAGGGTACGGCACCACCATGATGCAGCTGGCCCTGGCGCACTGCTTCGCCGACCCCCAGGTCTCCGCCGTGCTGATCGACCCTCTCGCCGAGAATCGCCGTGCCCAGCGCTTCTACGAGCGGCTGGGCTTTCGCTTCATCGAACAGCGCCGCCTGGGCGACGACCTCTGCTGCATCTACCGTCTCGAACGCAGCGACTGGCTGGCCTGAGGTTGGCGGATCGCCACGGCGCAGCCCCCGGGGACGATCAGCCCTTGGCCACCAGGAAAGCGCCTGCCGCTACCATCAGCGCCCCCGCAGAACGGTTGGCTCCCTTCATGGCTCGCTCGCTTTGCAGAAAACGGCGTGCCCCGGAAGCCCCCAAGGCGACCAGCATCAGCCCGAGCATCAGGCCCGCGAAAGTGAGCGATACGGTCAGCAGCATGTCGCCCGAGGCCAGCGCAGCAAGGTCGACGAAGGTCGGCAAGAAGGCGATGTAGAAGAGGATGACCTTGGGGTTGGAAGCGGAGATGAGAAAGCCCTGCAGAAAGCCCTTCACGAGGTCGACGCGCCGGGACCCCGCCGGCAGGTCGGCGTCACCGACGGGCGAGGTCCACAGTTTCCAGGCAAGGTAGAAAAGATAGCCGGCCCCCAGATAGCGAATCACAGTGAACGCCTCGCCCCAGTGTTCGGCCAGTACCGCCAGCCCGTGGAAGGCCAGCATGAGATAAAGCAGGTCGCTGACGGTCATGCCCAGCGCGAGAGGCCAGCAGGACCGCACACCCGATGCCATGCCTCGCGCCAGGATGGCGAAGATACCGGGGCCGGGCGTGATGGCAAAAATGAAGATGGCCAGGAAGTAGATCAGTGCGCTTTCAGGGGTCACAGGAGTTCCGTCTCGGTCAGTCGAACAGGACGATCATGCCCCAGGCCGCCCTACCTGACCAGCTCCCGCAAGGATCTACCAGGACAGTCTCAGTGCCAGCAGTACCACGATCAGCAGCAGCAGTCCGCTGGCCACGGTGCCGGCCCATTTTGCGATCACATGCAGCATGTCGATCTCCTAGACGATGTCGAAGCGGTCCGAATAGATGCGTGTGGCCGTCGCCCCTTGAGCGAGCAACGCTTTCTCGGCCGCATTCATCAAGGGTTCGGGTCCACAGATGAAGTACTCACGACGGCCATCGTCCGCAGGTACCCGACGTTTCACCAGCGCTTCATCAATCTTGCCAAGCTCGCCCTTCCACTCGGGCTCGGGGTCGCTGATGACATGTATCACGTCGAGATCGAGCTGCCCCTCGAGTTCGGCCAGCTCGTCGCGGAAGGTTGCGTCTTCCCATGTCTTGTTGGCATACAGCAGCCACAGCGGGCGGGTGTCACCCTGGTCGCGCAGCGTGCGCAGTATGCTCATGATCGGTGTAATGCCGATGCCTCCGGCAATCAGCACCGCGCCGGAGGCGTTCTCCGGTTCGGGGATGAAGCTGCCGAAAGGCCCTTCGACGTAGGCTCGAGTACCGGGTTTGACATCCGGTAGGGTGTCGGTGAAGTCGCCCAATCGCTTGGCGGTGAAAGAGAAACGGCGACCATCGCTGACGGACGATGCCACCGAGAACGGATGCTGCTGCAGCGAGAAAGGCGTATCGCCCAGCGTGATCCAGAAAAATTGCCCCGGCGCGAAGTCGAGTCGGTGCCGGCCTTCGGCTTCCAGAGTCAGGGTGGTGGCATCGCCGCGCTCCTGCTCATTGGCCACGACCTTCCAGGTGCGCTTGCGCAAACGCCACGGCCTGAGCAGGCGTGTTTCCACCACCAGCAGCAGCGAGCCCCCCACGACCGCGCCGAGCAGAAGGGTGGTGACGACTCCCTGGGTGTAGTGCTGCACCATGACCGCGTGCCCCAACCCGCCGGCCACGATGAACAGAGTCAGCGCCCCATGCAGTGCACGCCACCATTCGTAGGAGAGCCCGAAGCGGGTTCGCCACAGCGAACTGGTTACCAGTACCAACGTTGCCAGTACCAGCAGTATCAGGGTGATCGCCCGCAGGGTGTCCTCGCGGGGATCGAGGTACTCGAGCCAGCCAGGGCGTGTGGCGATCATCACGATGGGATGCGCCAATACCAGCAGCAGAGCGAAAATTCCTGTCTGCCGGTGAAACTGAAGAATGTTGTCGTAGCCGACCGACTCCGCGAACCAGCGGTGCCGCCCCGAGATGACTGCCTGGCAGGCAAGTACCCCCAGGGCAAGGAGCCCAAGCAGGGCACCGAGTTCGGCGCCGAACTCGCGGCCTTCCTGTGGCAGTATCAGCAACGCCAGCCCAAGGGGTAGCAAAGCCAGCAACAGGTATCCGGCACACCAGAGCAGAGCGCTTCTAGCCAGTCGACTCACATGGTCCTCCTTAACCCAATCTCCAGCTCAAGATAGTGCTTCGTCATGTAACAGACTGAAATTTTATGTTTTGCCGGCCAGTGCGCCGCACTTGAGCAAGGCTGCTACGCTAAATCAGGCAATGACGGACCAGGATCTAGGAGAAAGCCGATGACAGGGCAAAAGGACCACGCCAACCTGTTCGACGACGCGCGTTCGCGCCTGGAAGAGGTATTCGATGCCATTGAAATCCAGGGCGATGCCAGAGAGCGACTGATGCAGCCCAACCTATCGCTGCAGGTCAGCGTACCGGTGCGCATGGATGACGGCAGCCTCAAGGTATTCCCCGGCTGGCGAGTGCAGTACAACACTACCCTGGGGCCGGCCAAGGGCGGCATTCGCTTCCATCCCGACGTCAATCAGGAGGAGGTCACTACGCTGAGCTTCTGGATGGCCGTGAAATGTGCCGTGGTCGACCTGCCTTACGGTGGCGGTAAGGGCGGCGTCAAGGTCGACCCCAAGCAGCTGTCGAAGCTGGAGCTCGAGCGTCTGGCACGTAGCTACATTCGTGGCATCGCCGACATCATGGGACCCGACCGAGACATACCCGCACCGGACGTGAACACCAATGCCACGGTGATGGGCTGGATGGCCGACGAATTCGACCACCTGGCACGGGCCAAGGTGCCCGCAGCCATTACCGGCAAACCGCCTGAGCTTGGGGGTTCGCTCGGTCGTGTGGCCGCCACCGGCCGCGGCGCCCTTCACGTGCTGGATCTATGGGCGGAACGCGAGAAGCGCAAGCCCGAAGAGACCACGGTGGCCATACAGGGCTTCGGTAACGCCGCCTATCACTTCGCCCGCCTGGCTCATGAGCAGGGCTTTCGCATCGTCGCGGTATCCGATTCCAAAGGCGCAATCTACAGTCAGGAAGGCCTCGACCCCGATGCCATCATGGAGCAGAAGCACCGTAACAAGCGTCTCCACGACATGGTCTACTGCGACGACTCGGTATGTATCGCCGAGGACGTGGAAAAACTCGACCGCGACGACCTGCTCACCCTCGAAGTGGACGTGCTGGCCCTGGCAGCTCTGGAAAACCAGGTTCATGAAGACAACGTCGATCAGATCAAGGCCGGGGCGCTGCTCGAGATCGCCAACGGCCCGGTCTCTAGCCACGCCGATGAGCAATTGGAGGAGCGCGGTGTTCCGGTACTGCCCGACGTGCTGGCCAACACCGGTGGGGTGATCGTCAGCTACTTCGAGTGGCTGCAAAATCGCAGCGGTGAGCGCTGGTCGGAGGAAGAGATCAACAAGCGCTTGGCCGAACGCTTGGTGCGCGAGAGCGAGCTGGTCTTCGAACGCGCCGAGAAAGAGACGATATCCTATCGCAGGGCAGCATATCGTCAGGGCATCGAGCGCATCGCGCATGCGATCCAACTGCGGGGCAACTGTCAGGACAGCGAGTAAGCAAGACAGCCTGCCAGGTGTCTCGGGGTGACAAGGCCATCCGCGACAGCGACAATGGCGGCCTTCGTTTCGCAAATTCGGGCCGCCATGACCCAGCCCCTGAGCATCCTTTATCGGGACGAGCATCTGGTTGCAGTGCACAAGCCGGCAGGCCTGCTGGTGCACCGCTCCAAGCTCGCCGGCGGGGAGAGAGAATTCCTGCTGCAACGCCTGCGCGACCAGGTGGGTCAGCGCGTCTATCCGGTGCATCGGCTGGACCGCCCCACCTCGGGGGTGATGGTCTTCGCCCTGGACTCGGGCACCGCAGCACGCCTGGGAGAAAGTTTCACCGAACGCCGGATCGCCAAGCGCTATCTGGCGGTGGTGCGCGGCATCGGGCCCGAACACGAATGGCTCGACTATGCCCTGCGTGAAGAGGATGGCAGCCGCCCCAAGGCGGAAATGCCCGCCCTCGAGGCTCTTACCGAGATCCGGCGTCTCGACAGCGTCGAGCTGCCGGTGCAGGTGGACCGCTATCCCACCTGCCGCTACTCCTTGATGGAGGTTCGTCCGTTGACCGGCCGCCGCCATCAGATTCGTCGTCATCTCTCGCGGCGCGGCTATCCGATCATCGGTGACGCCAAGCATGGCAAGGGCAATCATAACCGCTTCTTTGCCGAACGCCTGGACTGCCCGCGGCTGCTGCTGGCCGCCGTGGCACTGCACGTCGAGCACCCCGCCGACGGCAGCCGGCTGACGCTCAGCTGCGGCTTGGACGCCACCATGACCGCCCTCTTCCAGCGCTTCGGCTGGGCCGGCCATCTGCCGAGCGACGGTGCCGGTATTGACGCCTCACCCACCCCGGCCTGACATTCCGCTCTCAACCGGAGATTCCTACCCCCCATGACCGACCCCTCACCCGCACAGGATACCGCTCCGCCTCAGGACGACTACGCGTTCCGCTTCGGTGGAATTCGTCGGCTGTATGGTACTCGTGCCCTCGAACGCTTCCGCGGCTCCCATGTGGTCGTGGTCGGCGTGGGCGGGGTCGGCAGCTGGACCGTGGAAGCCCTGGCGCGATCGGGCATCGGCCGACTCACCCTGATCGACCTCGACGATGTCTGCGTATCGAACGTCAATCGCCAGCTGCCAGCGCTGGATGGCACCATTGGCCGTCCCAAGGTGGAGGTGCTGGCCGAGCGCTGCCGGGCGATCCAGCCCGGCATTCAGGTCGTGGCCGATACCGCCTTCGTCACACCGACCAACCTGGCCCAGCGCCTACCCGAAGATACCGATTACGTGGTCGACGCCATCGACAGCGTGGTGGCCAAGGCCGCGCTGATCGCCTGGTGCCGCAGACACAAGCTGCCCATCGTGGTAGCCGGTGCCGCCGGCGGTCAGAGCGACCCCACGCGCATCAAGGTGGCGGATCTGGCCCGCACCGAGCACGACCCGCTGCTGGCCAAGGTGCGTGCACGGCTGCGGCGGGACTACGGCTTCTCGCGTAACCCCAAGCGGCGCTTTGCGGTGGAATGCGTCTATTCCGACGAACAACTGGTCTATCCAGACGAGAACGGTGAGGTCTGCCTGCAGAAACCGGGCAGCGGCGAATCGACCCGGCTCGACTGCGCCAGCGGCGTAGGTGCGGCCACCTTCGTCACCGGCAGCTTCGGTTTCGTGGCCGCGTCGCGAGTGCTGGCACGCCTGGCAAAAAAGGCGGCCCAAACCGCCGGCGATAACGATAAAACCCCCTGATCAGGAGCCCGACGCCATGTCTACAGCCTTCCCCGTCCCCGGCATCTACAGCCACTACAAGGGCAACCGCTATGAGGTGCTCGGCGTCGCCCATCACAGCGAAACCGAGGAGCCGCTGGTGGTGTATCGCGCCCTCTATGGCGACTACGGTCTGTGGGTGCGCCCGCTCACCATGTTCACCGAGACCGTCGAAGTACGCGGCGAACCGGTGCCGCGTTTCGACCTGGAAAAGGCGTTCTGAACACCACCGCGCATGACGACGAAGCGAGCCTGATCGGCCCGAACGGAACAGCGTGGCCTCGCTATCGACGCTGCCGGTGCTCTCGGTCACGGTAGCCGGCTTCGTAGCGATGAACTTGCCAACCCAGCAAGCCGGGCGTGATCAGACATGCAGTGGCATTGGGCAGCCGGGGGCCGTTAGGGCTGCCCCACAGCTGGCTTCGAATGACGCGGAACACACCCGAATGGGCCACCACCAGCGGTAGCTCCTCGCTCTCCAGTACTCCATTCAACGCCGCCACCACGCGGGCCTGGAAAAACGCCCAGCCCTCGCCACCGGGTGGAGTATCTTCGTAGGCAGGCTGCTGCACGAGCGGCAGTTGATCCAGCCGGCCCCAATCGCGCTCGTCGAGCCCGCTCAGGCGGGTGGCCGGCTGACCTGGCACCGCGAGTTCCGCCGTGCGCCAGGCTCGCTGCAGGGTGCTGGTCACGACCCGGCTCCAGGGTCGGTCCAGCCAGGCGGCGGCTTGCCGCGCCTGGGTCTCGCCCAGCGCGGTCAGCGGCACGTCGCTGCGCCCGCAGATTCGCTGTTCCCGATTCAGCTGCGTTTCTCCGTGGCGAATGAAGACGAAGGGCCTAGCCAATAGCATCATGGGTTTCCTCGAGCATGCCCAGGCGCACGCTCACCTGGCTGGGTTCCGCAGTAAAGAGTGGGACCACGCTGCGAGCTTGCAGACGGCTCGCCAGCCAGTTCAAGTGGGACAAACGCAAATGCACGTTCCAGCGCTGCCAGTCGACTTCGCCAACCGCTCGCTGACGCTGGCGTCGAGGCGTCAGGTAACCGGTATGCAACAGCCTGTGATGCGGCCAATCGTCCGGGTCGTCATCGCAGTCGGCCACCAGCCAGAGCATGGGTGCATCCGTACGGGGCGCCTTCAGCAATCGACGGATGGCGGCATCGTGCCCCGCCCGACGCAACGCATGGGGCAAGCGTAGCAGCGCTTCGAGCCCCTCACGGCATGCGGCATCCAGATCCCAGGCAAGACCGAGCTGCCCGGCGTGGGTCTCGAGCCAGAGCGCTATCTCCAGCGCCCGACCCGATACGGGTACCGGCATCACCCTAGGCTCATCCAGGCGGCGTGCCAGCGCCTCGCGACACAACGCCTGGGGCGTATCGTAAACGCCATAGGAGGCGACAAGAAGCGCAACTCTGGCCGGCGGCGGGTCATCGAAGGGAAAGATCAACGACTCCAGGCAGGCGTCGCCGCTGTAAAACACCCCCTCGGCAACTCCGAGATGCAGCCATACGCCACCCAGCGAGTGCCCCGCCTGACCGGTAGTGACCGGTATGCCCGCCACCCGGCACTGACCACGCTCGGGCAGGGGAAACCACTCGCGACCGTGTGGCAAAGCCGCCGCCACCACGGCGGTACAGTAGATTGGCAGCTCCGTCGGCAACGCCGCCACACCGCCGATGTGATCGATATGATCGTGGCTGATCAGCACCGCGTCGACGTCCAGCCCCTGAGCCCAGGCGGTCGACTGCCCGGGATGCAAAGCGCCTCCGGCATCGAGCAGCAGGCGCCTGCCTTCGGCCTCGACCAGGATGGCGGCGGGTGCCTTGGCTCCCAGCCCGCTGAGTACTTCGATGCGCAGGCTCATGCCTCGGGCTCCAGGCACCAACCCTCACTCAGGGTCAGCGCCACCGGCTGACCTTCCCCCAAGGCGGTAGGATGATGGGCCAGCACTGCTTCACCGCTCTCGAGGCGCAGATGCAGCTCATAGCGCTCGCCACGGAAGGTCACGCTCTCCACTCGTGCACGCAAGTCATGCGACGCAGGCGCACCGGCGACTATCCGCACGTGCTCCGGGCGCACCAGTACCGGTTGGGTGCGCTCGGCGGGAGCGGCAGCGAGCCCACGCATCAGCGCTGCCGCCTCCAACCGCTGCCCTGGCCGCCCGGCCGCGACGTTCAATAGACACCCCTGGCCGATGAAACCGGCTACCCAGGCGGTCCGCGGCTGGCGGTAGAGCGTTTCCGGTGTAGCCCACTGCGCCAGCCTGCCCTCACGCATGACGGCGATCCGGTCCGCCAGCGCCATCGCCTCACCCTGGTCGTGGGTAACGTAGACCAGGGTGGCCTGGGTGCGGCGATGAAAATCGCGAAAGCTCTGCTCCATGGCCGCCCGCAGGTGGCGATCGAGATTGGCCAATGGCTCGTCGAGCAGCACTACCGACGGGTCGGTGACCAGGCACCGCGCCAGCGCAACACGCTGACGCTGACCTCCACTCAGCTCCTGCGGCGAACGCTGGGCGTAGGCTTGCAGGTCGACCAGGGCCAGTGCCTGCGCCACCCGTCGCCGACAGGTCTCGCCATCCAGTCGGCGCAGCTTGAGCGGATAACCGACATTATCGGCCACGCTCATATGCGGCCAAAGCGCGTAGGATTGAAACACCATCGCCATGTCGCGCTGTTCCGGGGGAACATGCCGTATCGGGCTGGCCAGAGTACGTTGCCCAAGGCGAATCTCGCCCTCGCTGAGCGCCTCGAAGCCGGCCAGCATGCGCAGCATGGTGGTCTTGCCGCAGCCGCTCGGTCCGAGCAGTGCAACGAACTCGCCCGGGGCGATGTCCAGCGAAAGCGCATCGACGGCACGCTGCTCGCCGAAGCTCTTCGTGACACGCTCGATCGTCAACCCTGCCATGGCACCACCCCCTTGGGCAGGCGTGGTGCCAGCAGGCTCAAACAGAGCATCAGCGCTGCCACCAATATGACCACCAGCACGGAAACCGCGGCGGCCAGCACTCTTTCGCCCCCTTCGTCCAGATTGAAGATCAGCACGCCCAGCGTCTCGTTGCCCGCGCTCCACAGCAGCGCCGAAACGGTCAGTTCGTTCACCGCCAGCAGGAACACCAGCAGACCGCCGGCAAATAGCGCCGGTGCCACCAGCGGCAGCACGATGCCGCCCAGGCGACGCCAAGGGCCGGCGCCAGCAAGTTGGGCGGCCTCTTCCAGTGCAGGGTCGAGCTGGGTAAGACCGGCGGCAACCGGCTTGAGGCACACCACCAGGAAACGCGCCAGGTAGGCGACGAAGATCAGGCCCAGGGTGCCGTAAAGCGCCACGTTCACCAGCGGAATGGGGCGCACGAAGAGCAGAATGCAGGCCACCGCCAGTACCACGCCGGGCAGCGCGTAAGGCAGCTCGATGGCGCTCAGCGCCAGGTTCTGCCAACGCCGCGACAAGCGTTGCAGGCGATAGGCCAGCGGCAGGCTGCACAGCATCAGCAGCAGCGCGGCGCCCCCCGCCAGCCACAGGCTGTTGCGCACCGCCCGCCAGGTCGCCCCCTGACGGCCGATCACTTCGTGGTAGGCATTCAGGCTAGCGGCTTCCCAGGTGAGCGGCACGCCCATGGCGGGCACCAATGAACTCACCACCAATGCCGCCAAAGGCGCGATGAGAATTACCAGCAGTACAGCGATCAGCAGTGCGGTCACCGCGCTGCGCCAACGCCCCAGAGAGAAATCGTGAGCACGTCCCGAGTGGCCCACCAGGCCAAAGCGGCTACGTTTCAAGCACGCCTGCTGAAGCGCCACGCCGGCCAGCGCCAGCGCGCCGATCATTAGCGACAGCGATGCCATCTCGGCCAGCACGCCGGTGCCGAAGCTGGCCATACGCTGGTAGATCAGGGTGGGCAGCACGTAGTAGCCGGCGGGAATGCCCAGCATGGCCGGAATGCCGAAATTGCCCAGGCTCGAGATGAACGCCATGGCACCGCCGGCGATCAGGCCGCCGCGGGATACCGGCAGGATGATCTGGCCCCACACCTGGGTCTGGCGCGCACCGCTGATGCGCGCCGCCTCGACCAGTTCCCGCGGCAACGACAGCAAGGAGGTGCGCAGCGCCAGAAATACCAGCGGTGCACTCTGTATGCCCAGCAGCAGCGCAATGCCCTCGGCCGAGTAGAGCGGCTGAGGGCTGCCCAGCGGCGGCGCCAAGCCGAGGCTCTTCAGCAGCGGGCTGGCAGGGCCGAACAGCTGCAGCCAGCTCAGCGCGGTGACCTGAGGCGGGATCATCATCGGCAGCATGAAGCAGAACACCAGCCAGGCCTTGCCACGAATGTCGGTCAGGGTGATGACGAAGGCGAACAGGCTGCCCAGCACCAGCGCGATCAGCATGCCCAGCCCCGACGTGTAGAGACTGCGCCACAGCGCTCGCCAAGTGCTTTCGGTCTGCAGCACGCGCCACAGCGGCGCCTCGCTGCCCAGGGCCAGGTCACCTAGCGCCTCCATCAGCAGGCGCAGGCTGGGGGCGAGGCTGAGCGCCACCACGACCAGCATCAGCAGAGTGAGCAGCCAACGCTGGTGGCTGCTGTCGATGAGGCCCGGTGTCATGTCAACTACCGAACAGGTCGCTAAAGCGCTGCTTGAGCTCGGCTTCCCTGGCCAGGGCGTTTTCGATATCGAGCGGCATCAGCACGATATCATCCCGCACAGGGAAACCTGCCGGCGGCGCGATCTCGGGATGGGCGGGCAAGTAGCCCTGCTCGCTCACCAGCTCTTGCCCCTCCCGCGAGAGCACGAAGTCGACGAACTTGCGCGCTGCCTCAGGGTTCCTGGCGCCCTGCATGATGGCGACCGGCTCGGTCACCGCACTCACCCCCTCCTCGGGGAACACGAACGCCACCGGCGAACCCTTGGCGGCCTCGCGAATCGGCAGGAAGTCGACCACGATGCCATAGGGCTTGCTGCCTGACGCCACGGCATTGAAGACGCCGCCGTTGCCTCCCTGGGCCTCGGTTCGGTTGGCCTGCAGTGCCTCGTAGTAACCCTCGCCAAGCTCGGGATGGGCTTCGACAGCCGCCATGTGGATCAGCGCCGCCCCCGAATAGAGCGGGCTCGGCATGGTCACCTGCCCGGCGTACTCAGGCTGGGTGAGCTCCTGCCAGCTCTGCGGCTGGCGCTCGGCCCCGGTGTTGTAGACGATGCCGGTGGTAATCAGCTTGGTACCGTAGAAGTAGCCTTGCGCATCGTACAGCTCGGCGTCATAGGCCTCGCGCTCGGGGCTCAGGTAAGGCTGCAGTCGCCCTTCCTGCTTGAGCGACTCCAGGGTCATGCTGTCCGCGATCAGCAGCACGTCGGGGTTGCTGACACCGGCGGAGAGCTCGGAACGCAGCCGGGTCATCAGCTGGGTGGTGCCATCCCGCACCCACTCCACCTCGATTTCCGGATGGACCGCCTGGAAGGCGTCGACGGTCTGCTGGGCATCGCTGTTGGGCTGGCTGGTGTAGAGCACCAGCTTCTCGTTGCCGAGAGCCGGGTGGGCCAGGCCGGCCATGACCACGATGGCGGCAAGGGCCGCTGAAAGAGGGCGCTTCGACATAGGGAAAACCTCCGATGGGTGAGCCCCATCGACATTACTGCCATCGGCTTACAGCTACGTGACAGTGGGTTTTCCAAAGGAGTAAAGGAACCGGTGCCGCCCGGCAGGCTTCGAACCCACTGGCGGCACCGGCATCGACAACGACAAACCGCCTTTAGCGCTGGCCGCGGTGCGCCCACCCGGTCATCCGCTTCTCCAGCAGCGCAAACAGTTCGTACATCACCATGGCCATGGCGCTGATCACGATCAGGCCGGCGAATACCAGCGACATGCGCATCTGCGAGCCGGCGCTCATCATCAGATAGCCGATGCCCTGATTGGAGGCCACCGTCTCGGAGACCACGGTGCCGACGAATGCCAGGGTGATGGCGATCTTCAGCGAGGCGAAGAAGTAGGGCAGCGAGCGCGGGAGACCCACCTTGAGCAGCACATCCATGCGCCGGGCGCCAAGTACGCGCAGAACGTCCTCCATTTCCGGCTCCAGCGTGGCCAGCCCCGTGGCCACGTTGACCACGATGGGAAAGAAACAGATCAAAAAGGCGGTGAGGATCGCCGGCACCGAGCCGATGCCGAACCACACCACCAGGATCGGCACGAAGGCGACTTTGGGAATGGCGTTGAAGCCCACCAGCAGCGGGTAGCAGGCGTGGTAGAGGAAGCGCGAGGAGCCGATGATGAAGCCCAGCGCCAGCCCCACCGCCACGCCCAGGGCGAAGCCTGCCATGGTGGTCCAGAGGGTCTGCCAGGAGTGCATGCCGATGGGGCCGGCAAAGGTCACCAAGGCTTGCGCGGTGGCCGAGGCACTGGGGAAGATGAACTCCGGCACCTGCAGCAAGCGCACGCTGACCTCCCAGATCGCCACCAGCGCCAGTACCGCCACCCAGGGCGCCAGCCGCTCACGCAGCCTGTCGTTCTTGTTCATGCTCGCTCCTCAGGCGCTGCGAATGTCGCCGATCAGGTTACGTAACTCCTGCACCAGATCGATGAAAGGCTTCTCGTAGGTCACCGCCAGCTCGCGTGGTCGCGGCAGGTCGATCTCGCGTCGCTCGATGATGCGACCCGGTCGGCGACTCATGACGTAGACGGTATCGGCCAGGAACGCCGCTTCGCGAAGGTCATGGGTCACCAGAACCACGGTGAAGCGCTGCGCCTCCCACAGGTCGCGCAGCACGCACCACAGCTCCTCTCGGGTAAAGGCGTCCAGCGCGCCGAAGGGCTCGTCGAGCATCAGCAGTCGCGGCCGATGTATCAGCGCGCGGCAGATCGAGGCGCGCTGCTGCATGCCGCCGGAGAGCTGCCACGGGTACTGGTCCTCGTAGCCCTCGAGCCCCACCGTACGCAGCAGGTCGCGGGCCCAGCCGACGTACTCGGCTCGCCGCTTGCGAAACTGCGAACGATAGGGTTTGACGATCTCCAGCGGCAGCAGCACGTTGTCCAGCGTAGTGCGCCACGGCAGCAAGTTGGCGCTCTGGAATGCCATGCCGCAGATCTTCAGCGGCCCGCCCACAGCGGCGCCGTCCACCTTCACGCTGCCCGCGGTGGGCGCGTGCAGCCCGGTGCACAGCTTCATGAAGGTCGACTTGCCGCAGCCGGAGGGACCGACGAAGGCGACGAACTCGCCCTCCTCGATGGAGAGCGAGATGTCCTCAATGGCATTGCCGGAGTCGTCGTAGGCCAGGCTGACCCGGTCGAAGTCGACGAAAGTCGGGGAGACTGCCACTGCCGTCACTCCGAGCGCTCGGGGAAGATCATGCGCTCCTCCTGCGACGGCAGGAAGCGCGAGGTGAACACCCGCTCGGGCTCGGGCACCGAGGGCAGGTCGTAGGCGTCCGCCACCAGTTGGATGGCATCCTGCAGGCGCTGCTCATCCACGCCGCCTACGCCGTTGGCACGCGCGTCGTCGGTATCGATGACGCTGTCGATGGCGAGCTTGAGCCGCCGCGTCTCCATCTCGACGTCGATCAGCGAATCGCGGTTGCGCACGTACTCGATTGCGCCCTCGGGGTCGGCCAGGGTCTCCGCCAGGGCGCGGTTGAAGGCGCGCAGAAAGCCCTCCACTGCCTCGGGGTTGGCTTCGGAGAACGCTTCGCTGGCAATGATGGCGTTGCCATAGAGGGGTACGCCGTAGTCGGGGAACGGCATGATGGTGAGCTGCTCCTCACCCATGCCGCGCCCTTCGAGGTTGAGCAGGCTGGTGAAGTAGAACCCGGTGATGGCGTCCACGTCGCCACGCACCAGCAGCGTCTCGCGCAGGGTGGGGTCGACGTTCTGCCACTCGACGGCATCCACTGCGAGATCGTTGGCGGCAGCGAAGATGCCCCAGGCCCGGTAGCCGGTATCGAATGCCGGCGCGGCAATCGACTTGCCGGTCAGATCGGCGGGCGACTCGATGCCGCGATCCTTGCGTGCCAAGACTGACGCCGGGGTGCCGTCATAGACCACGTAAACGCCCTGGATGCCCGGGGCGTCGGGGTTCTCGGCGAGAAACTCCACCAGCGCATTGAGATCGCCGAAGCCCATTTCGTAGGCCCCCGAGGCGACCCGGTTGATGGCTCCGGCGGAACCGCTGCCGGAATCGATCTGTACATTCAGCCCCTCCTCGGCGAAATAGCCTCGCTCCACGGCCATCAGGAAGGGCGCCGAGGGACCTTCGAAGCGCCAGTCGAGTTGGAAACGAATTCGAGTTTCATCTGCCTGGGCAACGGTGGCTCCGAGCAGGGAAAGGCCCAGCGCCCCGGCCAGCAGGCCGGCGGTAAGTTGACGACTCATGAATGCTACCCTCGCGAAGCGTTTTTGGTTGTGCTTGTTCTATGCAATCGGCCTGCCAAAGGCGTCGGTTCGCTTCGGCATTGCCTCGGCGAGCCATAACGGGGCATGGCTCCGACGCCGGCGGCACCAGCAAGGTGCAGCCGCTGACGCCGGGGCGGCACGCCTGCACCAGCTTAGTCCATTGCAGAAACAACATGCCATGCAGGTAACGCCGCGTAAACGAGCCCTGATTGCGACGCAAAAAAAACGGCACCGACGAGGGTCGGTGCCGCTGGGATACATCCCGGCGCAGATTATTCGTCGCCGGCTGCCTGCATCTGGCGCAACATGTAATTTTCGATGCCGACCTTGTCGATCAGGCTAAGCTCGGTTTCGATATGGTCGATGTGCTCTTCTTCATCGGCCAGAATCTCGCGAAACAGATCACGGGTAACATAGTCCTTGACCTGCTCGCAGTAGGCAATCGCTTCGATGTAGTCGTTACGGCCTTCATGCTCGATCTTGAGATCGCTCTCGAGCATCTCGCGTACGTTCTCGCCGATGTGCAGCTTGCCCAGGTCCTGCAGGTTGGGCAGGCCCTCGAGAAATAGAATGCGCTCGATCAGCTTGTCGGCATGCTTCATTTCGTCGATGGATTCGTCGTACTCCCACTTGGCCAGGGCCTTGAGGCCCCAATCCTTGTACATCTTGGCATGCAGGAAGTACTGGTTGATCGCCACCAGCTCATTGCCGAGAGCCTTGTTGAGATGCTCGATGACCTTGGCATCGCCTTTCATTGCCTTCTCCCTATCAGTCGATCACGGGTCTTGCCAGTACAGCAGCGAGTTGATCAAACCATCATAGGCAGTATCGGCCCAACACGCAAAAATCCAACCGGGACAGGCGGTTGGATTAATCACAACTAGAATGAGAAAGATTGGCATCAGTTGAGATGCTAGACGGAATGCCTTATACGGCGTAGGCGAGATCGCTGGTGGAAGCCATGACTTCGGAGGTGATGGCATCGCGGGCAATGGCCTTGCCCACGCAGGCGCATTTGCCGCACTGGGTGCCGCAGCCGGTATCGCGCTGGACGTCACGCCAGCTGCGCGCGCCGCTTTCGACGCTTTCACGAATCTTGCGGTCGGATACGCCCTTGCAAAGACATACGTACATCGACATCACCTCGCTGTGCTTACGAGGATTAATGTAAATGATTCGCATAGACTATCGCAAGAGCGAATCGAACATTTTTTGATCGGCGTCACATCACCGCTTTTCCTTGGGCAGTACCACCACCCGGGTGCCCGAGGCGATGTCAGGCCAACTGCGGCGCTCGCTATCGAACAGCACCCATAGATACCCCAGGCCCAAGGCCGCCAGAGAAACCCAGGCCACCAGATAGCGCACCAGGCTTTGAAGCAGGGTGATGGTGCGGCCGTCGAGGGTCTGCACGCGCAAGCGCCAGGCCTGCATACCCAGCGTCATGCCGCCACGCATCCAGGAGAAGGCGAAGAATACGAAAGCCCCTGCCAGCAGCAGCAGCTGCAGGACCAGGCGCTGCGGCTCCCCTGCTCCCACCTCTTCCGGGCCCAGGCCAAGCACGTGGCGCACGAAAGCCACGTGCAGCACGGTGAGGGAGATCCAGATGGCCGCCACCAGGAAGGCGTCATAGAGCATGGCGCCCAGGCGGCGCGCCAGACCGGCCGGCCAGGCATCGTCGAGCTGATCGAAACGTCGTTGCATTACGGTCCTTTCCTAACGTTACCAAGGGGGCGTGCGTCCTGGCGGCTGCGGCCGGGCAATACGCGGGTCACCCGGAGCGGCGTAGCAGATAGAGCCCGAGCCCTGCGCTCAGCAGGGTCGGCATCAGCACCGCCCATACCGGTGAGAAACCAAATACCGTCGAGGCCGGCGCCAGTAGATCCTGCAGGTACTTGAATGACAGGCCGACGATCACGCCGTAGAAGACGCGGGTACCGGCCGCCACGGTACGCAGCGGGCCGAACACGAACGAAGCCGCTACCAATACCAGCGATGCCATGGTCAGGGGCATCAGCATCTTCTGCCAGAAATAGAGCAGAGGGTGGGTGGCCTGAAGGCCTTGATTCTGCAGGAAACGGGCATAAGCCCACAGCTCGCTCGGGGCCTGGCTGTTGATTGGCAGCAGTAGCCGCTTGAGCTGGGCCGGCGTCAGGCTGGTTTGCCAGGGCTGTTGGGCATGATGCTCGGCCTCGGTATGGTCGTCGTAAAAGCGCGTGGTACCCACTTCCTCCAGCAGCCAGCTGCCATCGCGCCATATCGCACGCTCGGCCACGGTGGCTTCGAGCAGCTCGCGCCCCTCGAAGCGATAGCGAGTCAGGTCGAGGACGGTATCGTCGGCGCGAATGGCACCGAAGCGATAGACGCTGTCGCCCTCACGCTGCCAGCCGCCGCTCTGGACCAGCACGGCTCCCTCGCCCTGCATCTGCTCGAGCCGCCACGCGCTGGCGAACTGCTCGGTACGCGGACTCACGTACTCGGCAATCACCAGAACGACGACCACGACCAGGATGATGGGTTTCATCACCCCCCAGAGGATGCGTGCCAGGGAACGCCCCGCGGCCCGCATCACCGTCAGTTCGTTGCTCGAGGCCATGCTGCCCAAGCCGATTAGCGCACCGATCAATACCGCCACCGGCGCGTACTGATAGAAGCGCCAGGGCACCCGCATCAGTAGGTAAAGCAACACCTGGAAGGCACCATAGTTGCCCTCTACGTCGTCCAGGTCGTTGATGTAGGAAATCACCAGGTCGAGACCAAGCAGCACCACCTGGACGACGATGATCGCCCCCAGCACATTGCGAGCGATATAGCGGTCGAGACGATCCGTGAGCATCAACGCATCCCCCTGCGCTGGTTGTGCATCAACAGCCCCACGCCCAGCGCCAGGAACAGGATGTGGATAGGCCACATGCCGATCGCCGCCGGCAGCGTGCCACGCCCAACGGCGTCCAGGGCCGCCAGCAGCAAGCTGAGGTAACAGATGTGGAGAAAGATTGCCGGCAGCAGCTTGGCAAAGCGCCCCTGGCGCGGATTGACCCTTGAGAGCGGCATCGCCATTAGCGTCAGAATGAAGACCATCAGCGGCAGCGAGAGACGCCACTGCAGCTGGGCGCGAGCACGGTCGGAGTCGTCGCCGAACAGCTCGCGGGTGTTGGCATAGTCGGCCGACTCCAGCTCGCGCCTCTCGCGGCCAAGCGAGAGGCGTACGGCATAGGTCTCGAACTCCAGCCGCTCGGCCTCGAAGCGTCCGGGGTCGACGCTGTAGCGCTCGCCGTCGGCCAGCACCAGAAAGCGGCTGCCGGTATCGGGGTCGACGGTTTGATAGCCGCTACCGGCACGGGTCACGGCGGTTTCCGGCGTGCCGTCCCGGCGCCGCTGTCGCTCGCTGATGAACACCTCCTGCATGCGGCTGCCGTCATCGCTGAAAGACTCGGTGTAAGCGGTTCGCCCACCGCCGAAGTCCTGGAATCGTCCCGGCGCCAGCGCGGTAAAGTCCAACTGGCTGCGCTGCTCCTCGAGCATGATGGCATTGTGCAGCGCCCCCGCCGGCGTCAGCCACAGGCTGCACAGCCCCACCATGATCGACACCAGTGCCGCCGGCACCAGGCTGATCTGAAAAAGCCGTGCGGGGCTGATGCCGCAGGCCACCAGCACGGTCATCTCGCTGTTCAGGTAAAGCTGCCCGTAGGCCAGCAGAATGCCGAGAAAGAAAGCCAGCGGCAGTATCAGTTCGAGAAAGCCAGGCAGATGGTACAGCATGAGATTGCCGAGAATGGTGGCGGGGATATCGCCCTCCGCGGCATCGGTAAAATAGCGGATGAACCGGCTACCCATGATGACCAGCAACAGCACGCCGGCGACGGCGGCCATGGTGAGCAGGATCTCGCGTGTCAGGTAACGAAAAATGATCATTCAGCGGTCTTCCATGCAATGGCGCCATGCCTTGAGTACACTTGGGGGATTCGGCAGGCCCCGGAGCCGTGCCGGCATTATCCTGAATCCCCCATCGCTTGTCTTGTGGAGTCACCATGGAATTCCCCGTTCAGACGGCCAATCCCGCCAAGGCCGAATCGGCCTGCCTCGTGGTCCCGGTTTTCAAGGGCGGCGACCTGCTGCCCGCTGCCGCCAAGCTAGACGACGCTAGCGAGCGGTTGATCGGCCAACTGATCGAGCGCGGCGACTTCGATGCCAAGCTGGGCAATGTGCAGCTGATTCCCTTCGCCCCCGGCCTCAGCGCAGATCGCCTGATGCTGGTGGGCCTGGGCGAGCGCGAAAAGTGCCAGGAGCGCGCCTTTATCAAGGCACTGGATGCCGCCTTCACCGCCGTGGCAGGGCTGACGGTAGAGGAGGTCGCGGCAGCTTTTACCGACGTGCCCGTGCCTGAGCGTAGCACTGCCTGGAAAGCACGCATGACCGCCGAGGCGGCGCAACGTGCCGTTTACCGCTTCGATGAGTTCAAGTCGGAGAAGGCGCCGCGCCCGCGTCTCGCCAAGGTCACCCTGCTGCTCAGCGACGTCGACGCCGCCGATGATGCCCGCGAAGGCGCCCGTATCGGCAACGCGGTGGGTCAGGGCGTGGCCTATACCCGCACCCTGGGCAATCTGCCAGGTAACGTCTGCACACCCAGCTACCTGGCCGACCAGGCCGAGCAGCTGGGTCGCGAATCGGGCGGGGCCCTAGCCGTCGAGATCCTCGACGAGGCGGCGCTGGAGGAACTCGGCGCCCATAGCCTGCTCTCGGTGGGCCGTGGCAGCGAGCAACCCTCGCGACTGATCGTGATGAAGTACCAGGGCGCCGAGAAGGCCGATGACTCGCCTCATGTCCTGGTCGGCAAGGGCATCACCTTCGATACCGGCGGCATCTCGCTCAAGCCCGGCGAGGGCATGGACGAGATGAAGTTCGACATGTGCGGTGCGGCCAGCGTATTCGGCACCGCCAAGGCGGTGCTCGGCATTCGCCCCAAGCTCAACCTGGTGTTCATCGTTGCTGCCGCCGAGAACATGCCCGACGGCCGCGCCACCAAACCGGGCGACATCATCAAGACGCTGAAAGGGCTGACCGTGGAGGTGCTCAACACCGATGCCGAAGGGCGACTGGTGCTGTGTGACGCGCTGACCTACGCCGAGCGCTTCGAGCCCGCCAGCGTGGTCGATATCGCCACCCTCACCGGCGCAGCGATCATTGCCCTGGGCCACCACGCCACCGGCCTGCTCTCCAACGACGACGACTTGGCGCTGGACCTGCTCGAGGCCGGCGAGGCCGCCTGGGACCGCGCCTGGCACCTGCCGCTCTGGGACGAGTACAAGGAGCAGCTCGACTCCAACTTCGCCGACATGGCCAATATCGGCGGCCGCCCGGCCGGCACCATCACCGCGGCGTGCTTCCTCTCGCGCTTCGCCGACAAGTTTCCCTGGGCACACCTCGACATCGCCGGCACCGCCTGGACCTCGGGCAAGCAGAAGGGCGCCAGCGGCCGCCCGGTAGGGCTCTTGACCCAGTTCCTGCTCGACCGTGAGGAAGAGGCACGCCAGGTCGAGAACGAGGCCTGACACCGCCAAGGTTGCCATCCCAGGCGCCAACCGTTACATCTGTCGCATAGCGCGCTCCGGACTCGTCAGTCCGGAGCGCCGAAACGCTCAATAAAACGCCGGAATCCCGGCATAGCGGAGACTCATTTGCCGTGCCCAACGCAACCTTCGAGACGCTGCCCAGCGCCATTCCCATGGCAGCCAACATTCGCGACGACATCCTTGCCAACCCCGGTTTCGGGCGTCACTTCAGCGACCACATGGCCCATGTGCGCTGGACGGCCGATGCCGGGTGGCACGGCCACGAGGTGCGGCCCTACGGCCCGCTGACCCTCGACCCGGCGGCCGCGGTGCTGCACTACGGCCAGGAGATCTTCGAGGGCATCAAGGCTTACCGACACGCCGACGGTTCGATATGGTCGTTTCGCCCGGAGAAGAATGCCGAGCGCTTCCGCCGCAGCGCCCGTCGCCTGGCCCTGCCCGAGCTCAGCGACGAAGATTTCGTCGGATCGCTCAAGGCCCTGCTCGCGCAGGACCACGCCTGGGTGCCGACACCCCGCGACGAGAGCGATGAGTCGAGCCTTTATCTGCGCCCGTTCATGATCGCCAGTGAGAAGTTCCTCGGCGTGCGTCCGGCCCACGAAGTCGACTATTACGTGATCGCCTCCCCGGCCGGCGCCTACTTCAAGGGCGGTATCGCTCCGGTATCGATCTGGCTCTCCTCGCACTACAAGCGCGCCGCCCCCGGCGGCACCGGCTTTGCCAAGTGCGGTGGCAACTATGCAGCATCGCTGGCCGCCCAGAAGGAGGCCGAGAAGTACGGCTGCAGTCAGGTGGCTTTCCTCGACGCCGCCGAGAACAAGTGGATCGAGGAGCTGGGTGGCATGAACCTGTTCTTCGTCTACAGGGACGGTCGCCTGGTCACCCCGCGCCTGACCGACACCATTCTGGAAGGCGT
Organism: Halomonas sp. TH-94; assembly: GCF_057473365.1. Lineage (NCBI taxonomy): Bacteria > Pseudomonadati > Pseudomonadota > Gammaproteobacteria > Oceanospirillales > Halomonadaceae > Halomonas > Halomonas sp. TH-94. The sequence continues at coordinate 14,889 of NZ_JBYCKL010000095.1, read as the reverse complement.
CACCCGTGACTCGGTGCTCACCCTGGGCCGCGACGAGGGCCTGACACCGGAAGAGCGCGCCATCAGCATCGACGAGTGGCGCGACGGCGTGGCCTCCGGCGAGATCAGCGAGGTCTTCGCCTGCGGCACCGCTGCGGTGATCACTCCGGTGGGTCAGTTGGTCACCGAAGACGGCACCGTGCAGATGCCCGACGCCGGCAACGAGGTCGCCAAGCGCCTGCGCGGCAAGCTGCTCGATCTGCAGTACGGTCGCGCCGAAGACAAGCACGGCTGGTTGACGCGCCTGGTGTAACGGCGAAGGCGCCACGATGGGCCCGCTGCCGCGAGTCCGTTGCCACAACGGCTAACCCACCGAGGCGAGGGGCACCGAAGGGCAGGCCGACGCGGAGGTCCTACGCCAGGGATGGCGTCGGTAGCGTACAGGGATGTATTCATAGCGCCTCCGCGAAGGCCTGGCCCCGAGGGAAAGCCCCGGGCAGACTCTGATGACGCAAGTAGATTTCTACATCCTCCCCGACACCACGCTGGAAGCGCGGCTCGACTTCGCCTGTCGGCTGGCCGAGACCATCGCCGGCAAGGGCTACCGGCTGCACCTGCACGCCGAGGACGAGGCCATGGCCAGCGACCTCGACGAGCGGCTGTGGACCTTTCGCCCCGAGGCCTACCTGCCGCATGCCCTGCTCGGCAGCGAGATGGCCGAGGGCGTGGCGGTGACCATCGGCTGGGAGCAGCCGCCCGAGCCGAGCGCCGAAGCGCCCATGGCGCTGCTCAACCTCGACCCGGGCATCCCCGAGTGGTTCTCGCGCTTCGAGCGGGTCGCCGAGATCATCAACCAGCATCAGCAGGTGCTCGTCGCCAAGCGCGAGTGCTGGCAGACCTACAAGCAGCGCGGCTATCCCGTGAAGGCACATCAGCTCAAGGGGTGAGTCCCACCCCCGGCGCCCCTCCGAAGCATTATCTCGCCGGTCTTCTCTTCAAGCCTGGCTGACGCCAAGCGCCCCATCGCGCTATAATCGAGCCCATTTTCCGTACGCTGAGACGCCTTTCCTGCCGCCCGGCCCACGCCCCGGCGGCGATCATTTCTGGACCCGGAACGCCCCATGGACAAGACCTACCAACCCGAGCAGATCGAATCCCGCTGGTACGAGCGCTGGGAGGCCGACGGCCGCTTCGCCCCCTCGGGCGAGGGCGAACCCTACTCGATCATGATCCCGCCGCCCAACGTCACCGGCAGCCTGCACATGGGCCATGCGTTCCAGGACACCATCATGGACACGCTGATCCGCTGGAAGCGCATGCAGGGCAACAACACCCTGTGGCAGGTGGGCACCGACCACGCCGGCATCGCCACCCAGATGCTGGTGGAGCGCAAGGTCGCCGCCGAAGAGGGCAAGAGCCGCCACGACCTGGGCCGCGAAGCGTTCATCGACAAGGTATGGGAGTGGAAGCACGAGTCCGGCGGCCACATCACCCGCCAGCTGCGCCGCATGGGCGCCAGCGTCGACTGGTCGCGCGAGCGCTTCACCATGGACGACGGCTTCTACAAGGCGGTGCAGGAAGTCTTCGTACGGCTCTACGAAGAGGATTTGATCTACCGCGGCAAGCGCCTGGTCAACTGGGACCCCACGCTGCATACCGCCATTTCCGACCTCGAAGTGGAGAACCGCGACCAGCAGGGTCAGTTCTGGCACTTCCGCTACCCGCTGGCCGACGGCGTAAAGACCGACGCCGGGCTCGACTATTTGGTGGTCGCCACCACCCGCCCCGAGACCCTGCTCGGCGACACCGGCGTGGCGGTCAACCCCGAGGACCCGCGCTACGCCTCGCTGGTGGGCAAGTTCGTCGAGCTGCCATTGGTAGGACGACGCATCCCCATCGTCGCCGACGAGCATGCCGACATGGAGAAGGGCTCCGGCTGCGTGAAGATCACCCCGGCCCACGACTTCAACGACTATGAAGTCGGCCGCCGTCAGGGCCTGCCGCTGATCAACGTCTTCACCCAGGACGCGGCGATCCTGCCCCAGGCCGAGGCCTTCGACATCCAGGGCCGCCCGCTGCCCGAGATCGATTTGAGCCTGCCCCAGGCCTACGCCGGACTGGACCGCTTCGAGGCGCGCAAGCGGATCGTCGCCGACATGGAGTCCGCCGGGCTGCTCGAGCAGATCGAAACCGTCAACAACACCCTACCCTTTGGGGACCGCTCCGGCGACGTCATCGAGCCACTGCTCACGGATCAGTGGTTCGTCGCCGTGGAGAGCCTGGCCAAGCCGGCCATCGCGGCTGTCGAGAACGGCGACATCCAGTTCGTGCCCAAGAACTACGAGAACATGTACTTCTCGTGGATGCGCGACCTGCAGGACTGGTGCATCTCGCGCCAGCTGTGGTGGGGCCACCGCATTCCCGCCTGGTACGACAGCGAAGGCAACGTCTATGTCGCCCGCACCGAGGCCGAGGCCCGCAAGAAGCACGGCCTGAGTGACGATGTCGTCCTGACCCAGGACGAAGACGTGCTCGACACCTGGTTCAGCTCGGGCCTGTGGACCTTCGGCACTCTGGGCTGGCCGGAGAAGACCCCGGAGCTGGCCACCTTCCACCCCTCGAGTGTGCTGGTCACCGGCTTCGACATCATCTTCTTCTGGGTCGCACGGATGATCATGCTGACCCTGAAGTTCATGGACGAGGTGCCGTTCAAGACCGTCTACGTCCACGGCCTTGTGCGCGACGGCCAGGGCCAGAAGATGTCCAAGTCCAAGGGCAACGTGCTCGACCCCATCGACCTGATCGACGGCATCCAGCTCGATACGCTGCTGGAGAAGCGCACCGGCAACATGATGCAGCCGCAGAAGGCCAAGGCCATCGCCAAGGCCACCCGCGACGAATTCCCCGAGGGCATCGAGCCCCACGGCACCGACGCGCTGCGCTTCACCTTCCTGTCGCAGGCCACCACCGGGCGCGACATCAAGTTCGACATGGGCCGCCTGGATGGCTACCGCAACTTCTGCAACAAGCTGTGGAATGCCTCGCGCTACGTGCTGATGAACGCCGAAGGTCAAGACTGCGGGGCAGACGGCGGCGAGGTCGAGCTGTCGCTGGCCGACCGCTGGATCGTCTCACGCCTGCAGCAGACCGAAGCCCAGGTGACCAGGGCGATGGAGGAGTTCCGCTTCGACCACGCCTCCCAGGCACTTTACGAGTTCGTCTGGAACGAGTACTGCGACTGGTACCTGGAGCTCTCCAAACCGGTATTGTGGGACGACAACGCCAGCCCCTCCGCCAAGCGCGGCACCCGTCGCACCCTGGTGCGCGTGCTGGAAGCCATCCTGCGTCTGGCCCATCCGATGATGCCCTACATCTCCGAGGAGATCTGGCAGCGGGTGGCGCCGCTGGCAGGCAAGGCCACCGGGGACGGCAGCGAGTCGATCATGGCGCAGCCATGGCCCGTGGCGGAGCAGGAGAAGCTCGACGAGCAGGCGACTCGCGACATCGAGTGGCTCAAGGGCGTGATCGTGGCGGTGCGCAACGTGCGTGCCGAAATGAACATCGCCCCCGGCAAACCGCTCGAGGTACTGCTGACCAAGGGCTCCTCGGCGGATCGCGAACGCCTGGAAGCCAACCGCCCGTTCCTGGCCAAGCTGGCCAAGCTGGAAAGCGCCACCTGGCTCGACGAGCCGAGCCAGGCGCCGCTCTCGGCCACCCAGCTGGTCGGCGACATGGAGGTGCTGGTGCCCATGGCCGACCTGATCGACAAGGAGGCCGAGCTCGCCCGCCTGGCCAAGGAGATCGACAAGCAGGACAAGCTGATCGGGGGAATCGAGAACAAGCTTGGTAACGAGAGTTTCGTCGCCAAGGCCCCGGAAGCAGTGGTCGAGAAGGAGCGCGGCAAGCTCAAGGAGTACCAGGCTGCCCGCAGCGTACTGGTCGAACAGCGCGACAAGATCGCCGCGCTGTGACAAGCGGCTGACACCGCGCGACTGATTTAGCGGCCCGACACCGCCGCCAGGAGATGATGCCAATGCCTCGGGAAGGTAGCTCCATGGCCAGCCAGAGCCAAGGCTTGACCCTCGAGGCGATCCGGCCGCTGTTCCCGCTGCTCGAGCGTAACAGCGCCGGGTCGATTTTGGTGGATGAGGCGAGTCGTCTCATCTGGATCAATGCCTGCTATTGCCGCCTTCTCGGCATCGATGACCCGGCTCGGGTCATCGGCCGCCCCGTCGCCGAGGTGATTCCCCATACCCGCATGCACGAAGTGGTGCGCAGCGGGCGTCCCATTCTGCTCGACATCATGGAGTATCGTAACCATCAGCTGGTGGTCACGCGCTTGCCGCTGCACGACCCGGCGAGCGGCAGGGTCAACGGTGCCGTGGCCTTCATCGTATTCGATGACCTGGAGCCGCTGACCCCGCTGATCGGCAAGTACCGCCGCCTGCAGCACGACCTGGCCGTGGCGCGACGCGCCCTGGCCAGGCGCGGCTCGCGCTACGAGCTGGCCGACTTCGTCGGTGCCAGCCCGGCCGTGCTGGAGGTCAAGCGTCGCGCACGTCTGGCCGCCGCTCGCGCCACGCCGGTGCTGCTGCTGGGCGAGACCGGCACCGGAAAGGAGGTATTGGCGCAAGCCATACACGGCGAATCACCACGCGGCGCGCGCCCCTTCGTTGCCGTCAACGTCGCCGCAGTTCCCGAGAACCTGCTCGAGGCGGAGTTCTTCGGCGTCGCCCCGGGCGCCTACACCGGCGCCGACAAGCGCACGCGTCAAGGCAAGTTTCAGCTCGCCGACGGCGGCACGCTCTTCCTCGACGAGGTCGGCGACATGCCCCTGGCACTGCAGGCCAAGCTGCTGCGCGCGCTGCAAGAGGGCGAGGTGGAACCGCTCGGCTCCAACGAGATCAAGCGTATCGACGTGCGCGTCATCGCCGCCACCAGCCGCGACCTCGAAACGATGGTCGACGAGGGCAGTTTCCGCTCCGATCTCTATTATCGGCTCAACGTGCTGCGCATCCAGGTCCCACCGCTACGTGAACGCCTCGCCGATCTGGGAATTCTGTGCGAAACCCTGCTCGGCCGCATCGCCGTGGAAAGCGGCGAACCGCGCGCCGAAATTACCTCTGAAGCCGTAGCCCTGCTGCAGCGACACGCCTGGCCGGGAAATATCCGCGAGCTGCGCAACGTGCTCGAACAGTGCCTGGCACTCAACGAGGCGTGCAGCATCATCGACGTACCGGAGCTGCGGGCCGCCCTGCCCCGCTCCACCTCGACGTCACCCCATTCGCACCCCATCGCGGCGGTGCGCCCCCTGGCCGATATCGTGGCCGCGGCCGAACGCGACGCCCTGCACAACGCCCTGGCCGCCTGTGGGGGCAACAAGTCCCGCGCTGCGCGCCTGCTGGGCATCCCACGCTCAGTGCTTTACGACAAGCTGGCACGACTGTCCGAAATTCAGGACACCTGTCCGTAAAACCGGACAAAAGCAACCTCTACCAAAGTCGAAAAATGTCCGTAAAAACGGACACTTCTCCATGCCCCTCTTTTTTGGGTCACCACTACCTCATTGAAAACATTGATTTAATCAAGTCTGGCACGATGCGTGCACTGAGATAGGGCAGGCGTCATTTTCATGGCGCGAACGCTGCAAGAACGCAGCACGTCAAGTCCGCATGGCTACAACGACAGCGCCAACCACAAGGCGCTGCGTCGACAACAAAGCACAAGGAGCCTTCATGTCGTTCATTCCCTCTCTCGCTACCCGCCTTCGTCCGCTCACTCTCGGCGTGACCGCCGCCACCTTGATGGTAGGTGCCGGTGTCAGCTCTGCCGAGGCCCAGGAGCGTGTTCGCTGGCAGGTGCCCATCGCCTTCCCCTCTCACCTGGTCGGCCTGAGCACGCCGGTACGCTTCCTCAGCGAATCGCTGGAGCAGGCATCCGGTGGCAACATCAACCTGCGCTATTACGAGCCGGGTGAGCTGATTCCGCCGTTCGAGATTCTCGATGCCGTCTCCGAAGGTCGCTACGACGCCGGCTTCACCTGGGTCGGCTACGACCAGGGCAGCATTCCCTCGCTGCCGCTGTTTGCCGGTGCACCGTTCGGCATGGAACCGCCCGCCTATCTGGCCTGGCACTACTTCGGTGGCGGCGCCGAACTGCTCGAGGAAATCTACGAGGACTACAACGTCCAGCCGCTGCTGTGCAGCATGATCGGCCCCGAGGCGGCGGGCTGGTTCGCCGAGCCACTGGAAGATCTCGCCCAGATCGACGGCCTGCGCATCCGCTTCGCCGGCATCGGCGGCCGCGTGATGGAGCGCCTCGGCGCTTCGGTGACCATGATTCCGGGCGGCGAGCTCTATCAGGCCATGGAGCGCGGCACCATCGACGCCATGGAGTTCTCGGCACCCGCCGTGGACCGCATCCTGGGTATGCAGGAGATCGTGCAGAACTATGTGCTGCCGGGCTGGCACCAGACCTTCACCACCGCTCACCTGCTGATCAACAAGGACAGCTGGGATGCGCTGGAACCGCAAACTCGCGCCATGATCGACATGGGCTGCCGTGCCGCCACCCTGTACGGCTACTCCGAGAGCGAGATGGAGAACCCCAAGGCGCTGCGTGACTTCGAGGACGAAGGCGTCAATGCCCAGGTGCTCTCCGACGAGATTCTCGGCGAACTGCGCCGCGTCACCAACGAAGTGCAGGCCGAGATTGCCGCCGAGGACGAGATGTTCGGCCGCGTACTCGAGAGCCAGCGCGAATTCATGAAGGTACATGGCAATTGGCACGTCAAGGGCCACCTGCCGCGCTCCTACTACGCGCCGGAAAACCTCGAGGACTGATCAAGCGGTATTGCACTAAGCGTGCTGATCTGGCCGCCGCCCGCCGGCGGCGGCCGATGACCTGTCCTTTCCTCGGAGTTACCCATGAGCATCAACGACTCGGCGACCCCGGCGCCGGAGGGACACTCCGCGCCGGAGCTACCCACCAACCGCCTCAGCTATCGCCTGGACATGGCCATCCTGCTGTTCGGCCGGGCCATCTCCTGGCTGTGGCTTGCCACCCTAGCGGTGGTACTGACCAACGTGGTCAACCGCTTCATCCTCGGCCGCGGCTCCATTGCCGTGGAAGAGCTCTCCTGGCACCTGTTCGGCGCCACCATGGTTCTCACTCTGGCCTATGCCGTGGTCAGCGACGACCATGTGCGAGTCGACGTGATTCGCGAAAAGTTCTCGCTGCGCACCCAAGCCTGGATCGAGCTTGTGGCCATTTTGCTGCTGGCCCTGCCGATCCTCTATCTGATGGTCGAGCAGCTCTATCAGTACGGTTACCGCTCCTATCTGCGCGGCGAGCGTTCCCAGGCCCCCAGCGGTCTGCCCTATCGCTTCATCATCAAGACCTTGATCCCCATCGGCCTGACGCTGGTGGCGCTGGCGCTGTTCTCCCGCGTGTTGCGCTGCAGCACCCTGCTGTTCGGTTTCCCCCGGCGCCTACACAAGACGACCCCGCGGCAGTAGTCCAGGTACGTCCGGTAAAGACGCCACGTTCATCTAAAGAGATCGACTATGGGACTGGAACAAATTCTCGTGCTGGCGATGTTCGCCAGCTTCATGAGCCTGCTGCTGCTGGGCTTCCCTGTGGCCTGGTCGCTCGCCGGCGTGGGCTTCGCCTTTGCCGTGGTGGGCCACGTGTTGGTCGAGTACATGGCCGCCGACCTGTGGTTCTCCTGGGGCGGTACCATCGGCGTGCTGGATCGACGTATCTACGGCATCGTCGCCAACGAGCTGATGGTAGCCCTGCCGCTGTTCATCTTCATGGGCATCATGCTCGACCGTTCAGGCATTGCCGAGCGGCTGATGAACTCCCTGGTGCGGGTGCTCGGCGGGCTGCGCGGCGGTTACGCGGTCACGGTGGTCATCGTCGGCGTGCTGCTGGCGGCCTCCACCGGTATCGTCGGCGCCTCGGTGGTGCTGCTCGGCATGCTCTCGCTGGGGCCCATGATGCGCGCCCAGTACAACAAGTCACTGGCGGTAGGCACCGCCTGCTCGGTGGGCACCCTGGGCATCCTGGTGCCGCCGAGCATCATGCTGGTGCTGATGGCCGACCGCATGGGCACGTCCGATGCCTCCGTGGGGCGTCTGTTCATGGCCGCGCTGGTGCCCGGTGTGATGCTCGGCGTGATGTACATCGCCTTCATCCTGATCGCCGCCTACCTGAAGAAGGATCTGGCGCCCGCACCGAAGGATCGCGAGCCACTCGATGCCAGGGCCTTCCTGCAGGTGTTCATCGCCGTGCTGCCGCCGCTGGGGCTGATTCTCGCCGTACTCGGTTCGATCTTCACCGGCTTTGCCACCACTACCGAGGCCTCGGCGGTAGGCGCCCTGGGCGCCATGCTACTGGCACTGTTCAACCGCCGCCTGACCCTGACGACCCTGCGCCAGGCGCTGTATCAAACCAGCCGTACCACGGCCTTCATCTTCGCCATCTTCATTGGTGCCACGGTATTTGCCGCCGTGCTGCGAGGCCTTGGCGGCGATGACGTGGTGCGCTTGGCGCTGACCGGCCTGCCGTTCAGCGAGACCGGCATCGTGCTGACCATCCTGGTGGTGGTGTTCCTGCTCGGCTTCTTCCTCGACTGGGTAGAGATCACCCTGATCATCCTGCCGCTGGTCGCCCCGGTTGTCTTCAGCCTGGGGGTCGACCCGCTATGGTTCGCCATGCTGTTTGCCATCTGCCTGCAGACCTCGTTCCTGACCCCGCCGGTGGGCTTCGCGCTGTTTTACATCAAGGGCGTATGTCCGCCGGGCATCACCACCCGCGACATCTACATCGGCGTGGCTCCCTTCGTGGCCATACAGCTGCTCGGCCTGTTGCTGGTGTTCTTCTTCGCCCCGCTGGCCACTTGGCTGCCCAACGAGATCTATGGCGGACGCTGACCTTTCGAAAAGGAGAGAACGATGCAACTGAACGACAAGACGGCGCTGATAACGGGCGCTGCAGGCGGCATAGGACGCGCCATTGCCGAACGCTATGCCGCCGAAGGTGCCCGAGTGGCAGTGGCCGATCTCGACCTGGCCGCCGCCGAGGAAACCGTGGCGATGATCCGCGGGAACGGTGGCCAGGCCATGGCACTGGCCATGGACGTGACCGCCGAAGAAGCGGTGGAGGCGGGTGTTGCAAGCGTGGTGGCCGAATGGGGTGGCCTGGACATCGCCATCGCCAATGCCGGTATCCAGCACATCGCCCCGCTGCATACATTGAGCTTCACCGACTGGCGCAAGGTAATGGCGGTTCATCTGGACGGCGCCTTCCTGCTTACCAGTGCGGCACTCCGTCAAATGTATCGCCAGCCGCATGGCGGCTGTCTGCTGTACATGGGTTCGGTGCACAGCAAGCTCGCCTCGCCACTCAAGGCACCCTATGTCGCTGCCAAGCACGGCCTGCTGGGACTGTGTCGCACCGTGGCCAAGGAGGGAGCGGCTCATAGGGTACGCGCCAATGTGATCTGCCCTGGCTTCGTCCGCACTCCACTGGTGGATCGGCAGATACCCGAGCAGGCGGCGGCGCTGGGTATCGCTGAGGAGGCGGTGATACGCGACGTGATGCTCAAGGATACCGTCGACGGCGAGTTCACCACCCTGGAGGACATCGCCGAGGTGGCGTTGCACTTGGCGGCCTTCCCCAGTGCGGCGCTCACGGGGCAGTCGGTGGTGGCCAGTCATGGGTGGTACATGCAATAGCCGAAACACCACCATTAGGGAACGCTGTTCTGCAACGCAGCTTTCCCCTAGAATGGGGGCATCGACCATCAACCGTGCCGATGCCCTCATGTCTCAAACCGAATCGACCTTTGCCCCTGGCCGCATCCTCGTCTTCAACCTGGCGGCCGCCCTGCTGGTATGGTCCTGGCTGTCGCCTGGACTGATGTTCTGGACGGATCTGGACGATACGGTCTTCTTTCTCACCAATGCCTGGCTGACCGAGGACAACGAGACCTGGGTGCTGTTCGTGGCAGCCGTGAACAACCGAATGTTCGATGTGGTCAGCTTGCTGATACTGCTGGCGATTTACCTGTGGGCCATCAGCCGCGACCCCAATCCGACCCATCGCATGCTGCGCTGGGGCGGCATCGGCATCACCATGCTGTTGACGGCGGTCTTCATCGCCCAGGGTTTCCGCATGGTGGTGCCCTATACCCACCCCAGCCCCACGATGGTGTACGAGAACGTCAATCTGATTACGGAAATGGTCGACTTCTCGACCAAGGACAGCTCGGGCAGCAGTTTTCCCGGCGATCATGGTGTCAATCTGTTCCTCTTCACCGCTTTCATGTGGCGCTTCGCCGGCTTCAAGGTGATGCTGGTCAGCGCCGTATTCGCCGTACTGCTGAGTGCACCGCGGATTCTCAGCGGCGCCCACTGGTTCAGCGACGTCTTCTTCGCCGCCCTGGTCATCAATCTGGTGGTGGCTCCATGGGTACTGCTTACGCCGGTAGCCCCCGCGCTTTCCCGCGCCCTTACCAACGGCATGATCAAGGTGCGCAACGCCCTGCCAGGCCGCTAATCTCTCATAGCCATGAAGGAGTGGAGTTGCGTTACGAGCAACTCCACTCCTTCGTCAGTTGGCTTTGCGCCAGCCACCCAGCACCCGCTGGTCGCGGCCGAAGAAGACCAGCCTGTCATGGTCGATGAGGAAGCGATAGGCGTTCTCCATCATCCCGGTGACGCGCCGGGCATCGTCGAGCTGGGGGCAGCCGCGGCGAGTGGTGCCAAGCTCACCGAACTGGATGCGATTGCCCTCATCGAGGTTCACCCGTCCATTGAGTTCGTTACAGCCATCGCTGCCTGTCACGCGCCCGTCGGGCGAAACGATGAAGTGTGGCGTTTCGGGCATCGAGAGCCGTTCGTTGGTACCCATCAGCAGCAGGTTCCAGCGCTGTCCCACGATAGGATGATCGCTCGTAACGCGGGGCTGGTCTTGCCGGGTAGGCTCGGTGGGCTTGCCGCCACACGCGGCCAGAAACATGGCAACGAGCGCCATCAGTAGCGCTCGGCCAGAAAGAGTCTTGTACATGGGGAGCTTCGTTCCTTGTTGCGCAACGCAGTATTCGTTCGCGCAGCCATTTATGCCGTGTCTCTCTTACCAGCTGCCGGTGTTTTCCATGGAAGCCCAGGGCTCTCTGATCGGCAGCGGGTCGCCCTTCTGCAGCAGCTCTATGGAAATACCGTCAGGGCTGCGCACGAAGGCCATGTGCCCATCGCGGGGCGGACGGTTGATGGTCACGCCGGCGCTCTGCAAACGTTCGCACAGGGCGTAGATATCGTCGACCCGATAGGCCAGATGACCGAAATTGCGCCCGCCGCCGTACTCTTCCGGGTCCCAGTTGTAGGTCAGCTCCAGTTCGGGCGCCTTGAGCTCGGCGGAGCGAGCCTCATCCTCTGGGGCCGCCAGAAACACCAGCGTGAAACGCCCCTTTTCGTTCTCCTTGCGTCGCACTTCCTTCAACCCGAGCAGGTCGCAGTAGAAGTGCAGCGACGCGTCCAGGTCGCTGACACGAACCATGGTGTGCAGGTACTGCATAAGCCCTCCTAGCCAAACCAGAATTCAAGTCAGTGAGTATACTCGCTGAAAATGGCCGGCGTCCGGTCCTCATGCTGCCAGGTCAGCACGGCATAGTCATCGTAGCGCCCCGTCTCCATGCCGGGCGAGCCGTGTGGCATACCGGGCACCGTCAGGCCGACCACATCGGGCCGCTCTTCGAGCAGTCTCTTGATATCGGCAGCGGGCACATGCCCCTCGATCACGTAGCCGTCGACTAGCGCCGTGTGGCAAGAGGAGAGTTCAGGCGTCACGCCGTGCTCGATCTTCACCGAGCGCATATCGCGCGTCTTGTGCTGACGCACTTCGAAGCCCTCTTCTCTGAGATGATCGGCCCAGTCCGTACAGCAGCCGCAGTTGGGGTCCTGATACATTTCGACCACCGGGCCTGCCTGAGGGCTGGTGCCAGGTGCCAGCGTGAGATACAGGGCCAGCGCCGTTGCGCTCAGCATAGAGAACGCAGTGACTTTTCGTGTCCTGGGGTTTGCCGGTAGGATTTTCATGCTGGGTGGCTCCTGAAGCGTTGACGCCGGATAATGGCATCGTGACAAGCCCCGAACGGCTTGCCAATACCTATGAAGGGGAAGAGGCGGAAATGTCGCACTATTGTGATCTGGCCCCAGGCCACCCATGGCATGGCCCCTATCATGACAACGAATACGGCTTTCCCGTGGCGGACGATACGACACTGTTCGAGCGCCTGGTGCTGGAAATCAATCAGGCCGGCCTGTCGTGGCTGACAGTGCTCAAGAAGCGCGATGCCTTTCGTCATGCCTTCGACAACTTCGACATCGATCGAGTTGCAGCCTTTGGCGATGAAGAGCGCACTCGGCTGCTCGGTGATGCCGGCATCATTCGCAATCGGCTCAAGGTCGAGGCGGCAATACATAACGCGGGGGTCATACGGCAACTGCGCGACACCCACGACAGCTTTGCCGCCTGGCTCGATCACCACCATCCATTGACGAAAGAGTAGTGGGTCAAGCTGTTTCGTCGAACCTTCCGCTTCACCGGACCCGAGATCGTCGGTGAGTTTCTCATGAGCACCGGCTACCTGCCGGGGGCACACCGCGAAGACTGCCCGGTGTATCAGCGCATCCTCACTCTGGGTCCTGCTTGGCACAAGGCCTGAGCTCGCCCCACCACCCGTCGAAAGGAGTTCGAATCGGATGGATACCTTGACCCAAGCCGCACTGGGCGCAGCCGTTGGCGGCACCGTGCTGGGACGCCGACTGGGACGAAAGGCGGTATTGATCGGCGCGGCGCTGGGCACCCTGCCGGATCTGGACGTATTCCTCGACTATGGCGACGCCGTGCTCAACGTCACCGAACACCGGGGATTCACGCACTCGCTGTTCGTGCTGACAGGACTCGGCACGCTGTTGGCGCTTATCGTCCGACGCTTCGCTCCTGCACGCGATATCTCCTTGGGGCGCTGGTGGACCTTCTTCGTGCTGTGTCTCGTCACCCACCCCTTGCTCGACGTGCTGACCACCTACGGCACGCAGATCTGGTGGCCGCTGGACGTTCGCCCGAGCGCCTGGCCGGTAGTGTTCATCATCGACCCGCTGTATACCTTGCCGCTGCTGGTAGGCATCGTCGTTGCGCTATTCACCGGCAACGGTTTTCGCGGCCCCGCCTGGGGACTGGCGCTCTCCTGCGCCTACCTGATCTTTGCCATGTTCGCCAAGGGGATCGTGGAGCAGCGGCTCGCCCCCGTATTGGCCGAGCACGGCATCGAGGAGGCGCCGCGGCTGGTGCAGCCCACCCCGTTCAATACGCTGTTGTGGCGGGTGACGATCATCGACGACGACTACCATCACGAAACCCTGGTGGGACTGCTCGATGGGGACACACCGCCGGTGGTAGAGAGCTTTCACCGCGGTGCCGAGCTTGAATCGCAGGTTCGCTCATTGGAACGTGGCGCTAGGCTGTACTGGTTCGCCGGCCCTTATCTACGCTACGAAACCCGCCCTATCGATGGCCGGGAAACCCTGATCGCCACTGATGTGCGGCTGGGTTTCCCGGGTTTTTACGCCTTCAGCTACGCCTTGGCGACACGCGACGGCGAAGAGTGGCAGCCGCTGATGCCAAGCGAAATGATCACTCCTGACACCCGCGCCGATCTCGATGCCTTGCAGCAACTGGGGGCGAGGATTCTCTCCCCCGAGGCGACGCTGTGTACCAGCCAGTTTGTTGCCGATCGCTGGGTCACGGAGGTGCCCGATGCGTGCTGAGCCTTACAGATCGGCGACCAGTGAATCGATGGCCTGGCGGGCTTCCTTGAGCGCGGCATCGCGCAGCGCATCGCCCATGGCAAGCCCTTCGGCATAGATCACCGAGACGTCGCTGATGCCGATCATGCCCAGCATCGCCTTGAGATGAGGCGTCTGGGTATCGAGCTCGGTACCGGCGTATTGCCCGCCACGTGCGGCCAGGATCGCCGCTCGCTTACCCTTGACCAGCCCCTCCGGCCCCTGCTCGGTATAGCGAAAGGTGGTGCCGGCGCGCATCACCCGGTCGAACCAGGCCTTGAGCTGCGAGGGAATACCGAAGTTGTACATCGGCACTGCCAGGATCAGCACGTCATGCGCCTGCAGCTCCTCGATCAAGCTGTCGGAGCGCTGCGCCAGCACCTGCTGTTCGGCGGAGCGTTCGGCGGCAGCGACCTGCCAGCTGGAAAGCTCCTCGAACCCCAGGTGGGGCAGTGATTCGACGGCCAGGTCACGGTGGCTGACGGTGAGGTCGCTGCGCCCGGCAACGCGCTGGCGAAGATGGCTGGCCAGGGCATTGGACTGGCCATGCTCACCGAGGATGGATGAAGTCACGAGAAGGATGCGAGTCGCCATGAGGATCTCCCTTGAGGGTGGTGTTAATCGTCATGGTACGTGTATTTTTTCACACTAAAAGCGCATAGTTTTGCGCTTAACATTCGATAAAAACGAAAATCTATCGTAAAGAAAGGCCCCGCCTATTAGCGGGGCCTTTCTCGATGCAGCAAGCGGCGTGCAGGTTCGCCGCCGCCGCGCATGCCTTTTAGCTGAAGTTCTGGGCGACGAAGTCCCAGTTCAGCACGTTCCAGACATTCTCCAGGTACTTGGGACGCGCATTGCGGTAGTCGATGTAGTAAGCGTGCTCCCACACGTCGATGGTCATCAGCGGGGTCTGACCATGGGCGATGGGGGTATCGGCATTGCTGGTATTGACGATGTCTACGCCGCCATCCGCCGTCTTGATCAGCCAGGTCCAGCCGGAGCCGAAATTCGCCACGGCGTTGGCGTTGAAGGTTTCCTTGAACTTGTCGAAGGAGCC
>NZ_JBYCKL010000094.1:0-2553 GCF_057473365.1 Halomonas sp. TH-94 | reverse complement strand
TGCCGTTGCCACCAATGATGAGGGTGAAGTCGTCGGCTTCGTCTCCGGCTATGTAAAGAGCAATGCCCCGGACACCTATTTCCTCTGGCAGGTTGCCGTGGGAGAGAAGGCACGCGGTACCGGCCTGGCCAGGCGCCTGGTGGAAGCCGTGATGAGCCGTGCCGAGCTGGATGACGTGCATCACCTTGAAACCACCATTACGCCCGACAATCAGGCGTCCTGGGGGCTCTTTCGCCGTCTTGCGGATCGCTGGCACGCGCCGCTCAACAGCCGTGAATACTTCTCCACGGATCAACTCGGCGGTGAACACGACCCCGAAAACCTCGTGCGCATCGGCCCCTTCGATACGCGACGCATCTGATTCCCATCGCTTTCCGCTGGACGTCCGGTCTGCTCGGCCGTCCCAGCTCGTTACGCCTGATTATCCCGACAGGAGGTCACCATGCAGACCCAGACACTCGAACGTCTCGAATCCAATGTTCGTACCTACTCCCGCTCATTCCCGGTCGTCTTCACCAAGGCCAAGAACGCCCGCCTTACCGATGAGACCGGCCGCGAATACATCGATTTCCTGGCCGGTGCCGGCACGCTCAACTATGGTCATAACAACCCACACCTGAAGCAGGCCCTGCTGGACTACCTCGATAGCGACGGCATCGTGCACGGTCTCGATTTCTGGACCGCCGCCAAGCGCGACTATCTGGAAACTCTCGAGGAGCTTATCCTCAAACCGCGCGGCCTGGACTACAAGGTTCACCTTCCGGGGCCGACCGGCACCAATGCCGTCGAGGCCGCCATCCGCCTGGCTCGGGTGGCCCAAGGGCGTCACAACATCGTGACCTTCACAAATGGTTTTCACGGCGTGACCATGGGGGCGCTTGCCACCACCGGCAATCGCAAGTTTCGTGAGGCCACCGGCGGCATCCCGCTGCAGGGTAGCGCCTTCATGCCCTATGACGGCTACCTGGGCGAACACGCCGATAGCCTGGACTATTTCGAGAAGCTGCTGGGCGACAACTCCAGCGGCCTGGACCTGCCGGCGGCGGTCATCGTCGAGACCGTGCAGGGCGAAGGCGGTATCAATGTGGCCGGCATCGACTGGCTCAAGCGCCTGGAGCAGATCTGCCGGGATAACGGCATCCTGTTGATCGTCGACGACATTCAGGCCGGCTGCGGTCGTACCGGCAAGTTCTTCAGCTTCGAGCATGCCGGTATCACGCCCGACATCGTGACGAACTCCAAGTCGCTGTCCGGCTTTGGCTTGCCGTTCGCTCATGTTCTGATGCGGCCCGAGCTCGACAAGTGGAAACCGGGCCAATACAACGGCACGTTCCGCGGCTTCAATCTGGCCTTTGCCACGGCGGCTGCCGCGATGCGACAGTACTGGAAGGACGATACTTTCGAGCGGGATGTGCAGCGCAAGGGCAGGGTGGTGGAGGATCGCTTCCAGAAGATCGCCGCCTGGATAAGCGAGAAGGGAGTACCGGCCAGCGAGCGAGGTCGCGGCCTGATGCGCGGTATCGATATTGGCGACGGCGAACTTGCCGACAAGATCACCTCCAAGGCCTTCGAGAAGGGGCTGGTGATCGAAACCAGCGGCCAGGCCGGCGAAGTGATCAAGTGCCTGTGTCCGCTGACCATTCCTGACGAAGACCTGCTTGAGGGCCTGGACATCCTCGAGGCTAGCGTCAAGGAAGTTCTTGCCTGAGCGGAGCCACGGTTTTCCCGTGGCGGCAAGCGCGCTGAAATCGGCCGGCTGTGATGGCAGTCGGTCAGTCTATGGATTGTAGGGAGTGACATCTGATGATCGTTCGCAATCTCGAGGAAGCACGCAAGACGGATCGGCTGGTCAAGTCGGAAAGCGGCACCTGGGACAGTACACGCCTGGTGCTGGCCAATGATGGCGGCGGCTTTTCCTTCCACATTACGCGGATCTACGAAGGTACCGAAACGCACATCCACTACAAGCACCACTATGAATCGGTGTACTGCATAGAGGGTGAAGGTGAAGTCGAAACCTTGGCCGATGGCAAGATCTGGCCGATCAAACCCGGCGACATCTATGTTCTCGACCAGCATGACGAGCATCTGCTGCGCGCCCACAAGACCATGCATCTGGCCTGTGTCTTCACGCCGCCGATTACAGGCAAGGAAGTGCATCGCGAAGACGGGTCCTACGCACCGGCCGATGAAGGCTGATTCGACGCGACACGCATTACGGACCCCGGTGCTGGCCGGGGTCCGTTGTTTTTGGCGTATGACGCTGTGGCACATGACGAGTATGTAGCAGCTGCGGCCAGATGCCAGTCCATACCATTGGTTCGCATAATGTATATTATGTTAAATCAGCTTTTGGTCAGGACGTTGGACAAGCCCACCTTGAAATCCTTATCATCCCTCGTCATGCTCCGGCGCGATCGATGCAGGCGCCAAATATCTCGTTCACCCTTGCTGCGCTCAGTCCGTAGCCCCATCGGAGGCTGTCGAATCCATGCAACCCAGAACGCTATCCGCCCCCCTCGCCTGGTTGCTGGGCTCGTTGCTGATCAGCGG
>NZ_JBYCKL010000093.1:0-17001 GCF_057473365.1 Halomonas sp. TH-94 | reverse complement strand
TTCCACGCCTGACTGCCACGCGCCTCTTCGGCCTCGCGGCGTGACGCCAGCTCGCTATCGGTAAGGTTCACGTTGATCGTGCGCTGGGTGATGTCGATGCGGATGATATCGCCGGATCGCACCAGGCCGATGGCACCGCCAGCCGCCGCCTCCGGCGAGACGTGCCCGATGGAGAGCCCCGAGGTACCGCCGGAGAAGCGTCCGTCGGTGAGCAGAGCACACGCCTTGCCCAACCCCTTCGACTTCAAGTACGAGGTGGGATAGAGCATCTCCTGCATGCCCGGCCCACCCTTCGGCCCCTCGTAGCGAATGACGACGACTTCGCCCTCCTTGACCTTGCCGGCCAGGATGTTCTCCACCGCCTGATCCTGGGATTCGACCACATGGGCCGGCCCTTCGAATAGCAGGTTGGCGTCATCGACACCGGCAGTCTTCACCACACAGCCATCGACGGCGATATTGCCGTAGAGCACCGCCAGGCCGCCTTCACGGGAAAAGGCATGATCGAGATCGCGGATGCAGCCGTTGACTCGGTCGCCGTCGAGGGAGGGCCAGCGGGTGCTCTGGGAGAACGCCACCTGAGTCGGAACGCCTCCAGGGCCGGCCTTGAAGAACTCCACCACCTCGGGGGTCGGGTTGCGCATGATGTCCCACTCGTCGAGCGCCGCCTTGAGGCTGTCGCCGTAGACGGTCGGGACCCGGGTATCGAGCACGCCGGCGCGGTCGAGCTCGCCGAGAATGGCCATGATGCCGCCGGCACGATGCACGTCTTCGATATGGTACTTCTGGGTGTTTGGCGCCACCTTGCACAGCTGCGGCACTTCCCGCGACAGCCGGTCGATGTCGGCCATGGTGAAGTCGATCTCCGCTTCCTGAGCGGCGGCCAGCAGGTGCAAGATGGTGTTGGTGGATCCGCCCATGGCGATATCCAGGGTCATGGCGTTTTTAAACGCCGCCTTGGAGCCGATGGCACGGGGCAGCAAGTGCGCCTCGTTGCCTTCGTAGTAGCGCTTGGCCAGCTCGACGATGCGGTGGCCCGCGGTCTCGAACAGCCGACGCCGGTCGGCGTGGGTGGCCAGCACCGTGCCGTTGCCCGGCAGGGCCAGGCCTAGCGCCTCGGTCAGGCAGTTCATCGAGTTGGCGGTGAACATGCCGGAGCAGCTACCGCATGTGGGACAGGCGCTGCGCTCCACCTCCGCCAGGGTTTCGTCGTCCACCGAGTCGTCGGCGGCCATGACCATGGCATCGACCAGATCGAGGCCGTGGTCCAGCAGCTTGGTCTTGCCCGCTTCCATGGGGCCGCCGGAGACGAAGATCACCGGGATATTGAGGCGCATGGCGGCCATCAACATTCCCGGGGTGATCTTGTCGCAGTTGGAAATGCACACCAGCGCGTCGGCGCAATGGGCATTGACCATGTATTCGACGCTGTCGGCAATGATGTCGCGGCTCGGTAGCGAATAGAGCATACCGTCGTGGCCCATGGCGATGCCGTCGTCCACGGCGATGGTGTTGAACTCCTTGGCCACCCCACCGGCCTTCTCGATCTCCCGCGCCACCAATTGACCCATGTCCTTGAGGTGAACGTGCCCGGGCACGAACTGGGTAAAGGAGTTGGCCACGGCGATGATCGGTTTGTGGAAATCCTCATCCTTCATGCCGGTGGCGCGCCACAGGGCGCGAGCGCCGGCCATGTTGCGGCCGGCAGTGGTGGTACGGGAGCGATATTCGGGCATGGTGTCCTCTTCGTGCGCCTTGGCGCTATGCGGTTCACGCCGTCTCTGCCACCTTAGGGCGGCGACGGTCTAGGTCTGTAATCCGTTCGATTCTGTCATGCACCCGGCCGTCAGGCTAGTAACGACTAAGCGCGGCCTGACATGCCATGGTAAAGAAGTACCAGTCGGCGCCTGCGAAGGGTGGCGGCATCTCCGTATCCCGGCAGCGCAAGAGTGAATGCGCTAGGCCAGTACCAGGGGGCTGGTAGCGGGAAGCGGCTCGGTGCCGTATACCACCCAGACATCCAGCGCCGGCCCCAGGTCTTCGATCAGGCGCAGCCTGTCGGAATGCTGCTCAACGACTTGGCGGGCGCAGATGCCCGCCTCGAAGCGACCCGCCAGAAGCCCCTCGGCCACTGCCACGGTGGTGGGCGCATCGATCTCTTCGGCGAAAGCCGAGAGGTCGGTGTAGTAGCGGGTGGCAGGCTGGCGCGCCACCTGTCGAGGCTCGGCGACATCGCACCGCGCCAGCAGCGCCAGCGGGTGGCTGCCGGCAACGAAGGCGTCCACCGGAAAGGCCCGGTGCATGTGACGCCCCACGCAGTCGGCGTGGCTGAAATGGGCCGTGCACTGCAGCACCCTGTCCACCTCGCCCGCCATCAGAGCAGCGAAGGCCGCCGGGAAGTCGTCGAACAACCTCACCTCGACGTCGGCGTGGCCGCGTGCGGCGAGGTAGCGACGCAGCACCAGTACATGGTTGTTCCCCTCGGGGCCCAGCGTGGCAACGATCATTACACCTCCTCGATAGCTCAGCTCAAAACGCGAAGATCACCAGCGCTCCGGCCACCACCAGCACCAGCCGCAGCCAGGCCGCGCGTCGCGCTATCACTCCATAAGAGATGGCAGCGAGGCCCAGTGCTATCTTCACCGCATCGAAGATGGCGCCGAAGGGGTCGAAGGCCAGGCGAATCACATCGGGGTTGGCGACCATCGCCAGCGGAATGATGTACAAGCCGATACCCAGCGCCATGGCCTTCATCGCCACCTTGAGCCAATTCTCCCCCACCATGCCGGCGGCGATGAACACCCCGCCGCATACCGGCGGTGTGATGGTCGAGAGCAGCGCGAACCAGAACACGAACAGGTGCGCCAGCAGCGGCTCGAGCCCCAGCGCGGTGAGCGCGGGGCCGGCCACCGAGACGCAGATCACGTAGGCCGCCGTGGTCGGCACTTCCATGCCCAGTACCAGGCAGGCCAGCGCCGTGAGCAGCAGTGCCGGCCACAGCATCTCGTTGGAGAGCGACAGAATGCCCGAGGTAATCTTGACGCCGAGCCCCGTCAGCGAGAGCACGCCGATCACCAGCGAGGCGCAGATGATGATGGCTCCGATCACCGCCACCTGGCGGCCGGCGGTGACCATGGCCTCGGCCATGCGCGAGGCGAAGCCGCGCAGGGAGAAGCTCAGCGTCACGTCGAAGAACAGCAACAGCATGCCGGCAAAGATGGCGATGCTGGCAGCGTACTGAGGCGTATAGCCCCCCAGAAAGATGCGCTCGAGCAGCAGCACGAAGGGGACGGCGAAGAAAAGTGAAGTGATCGCCACTTCCTTGCCGCTGGCCCGATCCTCCGCTGCCATGGGACGCAGGTCGTGACGGGTAGCGTAGGCGTTGATGCCCATCCACACGGTAGCGAAATAGAGAATTGCCGGCAGCAGCGCAGCCGCCATGATCTGGGTGTAAGGCGTGCCGGTGAGTTCGACCATGACGAAGGCGCCCGCTCCCATCAGCGGCGGCATGATCTGCCCTCCCGAGGAGGCCACTGCTTCGACGCCGCCGGCCAGGGTACGCGGGTAACCCAGCCGCACCATGGTGGGAATGGTGATCGCGCCGGTGGAAGCGACGTTGGCCGAGGCGGAACCGGAAATGGAGCCCATCAGCGCCGAGGAGATAACCGAAACCTTGGCCGCACCACCGGTCAGGCTGCCGGCGAAGGCGCTGGCCATGTTCATGAAGCCCCGCCCCGCCTCGCCGGCGTTCAGCACCGCGCCGAAAATGACGAAAATGGCCACCACGCCGACGCTGACGCCGGTGAGCGAACCCCACAGCCCACTCTCGGCAATGGTCAAGGTGCCGACGAAGCTCTGCATCGGCAGCCCCGGGTGACCGAACTGGCCGGGAATGTGTTCGCCGAACACCGCATAGGCCAGCGCCGCCACCGCCACCAGAGGCAGCGGCCAGCCGATCGCCCGGCGTGCCGTTTCCAAGGTGAGCACGATCAGGAAGACGCCCAGCACCATCTGAAAGGTGTTGTCGATGAAGCCGTATTGATGGGCCAGCGCCTCTTCGTTGAAAGCGATATAGCCGCAGGCGGCGATGCCGAGCGCTGTCAGCAGCCAACCGCTCCAGCGCTCGAAAGGGGTGCGAGCGGCAAGGATCAGGATCCACGGCAGCGCCAGCGCCATGTGGATGGGCCGGCTGACCAGCGCCGGCGTCAGGCCGTAGAAGATCAGCCCCAGGTGAAAGACGACCGTAACGGTGCCGAGCGCCACCCAGGCGGGATGCAGGCGAGCATTGCCATCGGCATCGGCCGTCGGTGAAGAAGAGAGTGTCGAAAGCATAGAACGGGGATGCCTTGCGGCTCGAGCGGGGCATCCTTGCCCCGATCTTCAGCCGTGGTTAACGCAGCTCGTCGGGAATCTCGATGCCGGCTTCGTCGTAGTAGCGCAAAGCGCCGGGATGCAGAGTACCGGCAATATTGCCTATCATGTCATGGGTGATACTACCCCACCAGGCGGTCTCGCTGGCCATGGCGTCGCGTCGCTCCCAGAAGGTGCGGGTCAGCGTATAGGCGGTTTCGTCATCCATTCCGGTGGTGGTATAGGCAATCACCGGCAGCGAGGTGGTCTCGACATCCTGATCGACACCGGGGTAGGTGCCGGCCGGAATGGTCTGCCGCGCCGCACCGGTCTGCTCGATCTGCTCGTCGGTGAGGCTGACCAGGCTGATCGGCATGCTGGCCGCGGTTTCGATCACGTTGGGCGTGGGAAAGGAGCTCGCCGTGACGAAGGCGTCGATCTGGCCATTCTTCAGGGCATCGGGCCCGCTGCCGATCTCGGCGTTGGCTACCCGTACCTTCTCCAGCATGTCGAACATCTCCAGGTAGCGTTCCGCTTCACGGGCGCCGAAAGTGCCGCGCCCGATCAGCACATGCTTGCCCTCGAGGTCCTCGAGACCGATCACACCCGCATCGCCTGCCGCCACGAAATGCATGGTAATGGCGGGAATCGGGAACAGTCCGCGAATCTCCTGGAAGCGCGGGCTCTGACGCTCGGCGAAGGGGCCCTCGCCCGCCATGGCCTGCTCGACCAGTCCAGGCGGCGTGGTAAAGACATAGTTGCCCTGACGCGCCATAACTTCCATGACGTTTTGCACCGAGCCCTGGCTCTCCTCCAGGGTCAGCACGACGTCTCCCTCGGTTCCCCGGCGAATCGCCTCCGAGAGTTCGACGCCCATCTGGTAGTAAGCGGTACCCGCCGAGGCGGACTTGTAGGTGACCCGGGTCTCGGCCTGAGCGGACAGCGCCGATACACCCAGCAGCACGGCAGTAGCCGATGCCAACAGAGTACGGGTTAAGGCAAGCTTGCGGTTTGACATCTGTCTCTCCGTTATGGCGTCCAGCATCGCTGTGCGATGTCATGTTTTGTTGTGGTGGTCGATTCGTTATAAAGAAATGTCGTGCAAACGTCTATAATGCCGATTTTTTTCAGACGAAGAATAACTAGGATGAATCATGCGAATCACGGCCGTACTGGGCGGCGCCGGCGGGATCGGTAGCGCCATCGTCGAGACACTGCTCGAGGCGGGAGACTATGTATTTCTACTCGATCGCGAGCAGGCACGTGAGCGGGCGACACTCCTGCTGCAGCGTCACCCTGAGCGCTGCGTCTACGTGGCCTGCGATATGGCGCAGCCGGAGAGCATCAGCGCGGCTTTCGCCCACATCGAAACCCATGGCGCAGGGCTCGATGCCTGCATCAATGCCGCCGGAGTAATTCACCGCGGCCGCTTCTTGGACGTGAAGCCCGACGAGCTCGGGGAGATGCTGACGATCAACGTCAACGGGACCTACCTGGCGCTGCAGGCGGCCGCCAGGTTGATGATCGAGGGCGGTGGCGGGCGCATCGTCAACGTCACTTCGGCTCATGGCCTGCGCACCACCGCCGATCGCTCGACCTACGCCATGTGCAAGGGGGCCGTGCTGTCCCTGAGCCGAGCACTGGCAGTGGAGCTCGGCCCCCAGGGCGTTCTGGTCAACGCCGTGGCGCCCGGTCCGGTCAGCGCCGGCATGCAGGACGCCGAGTCCGAATCGCGTCGCCGCTGGCAGGCGGCAACGCCTCTCGGCCGAGTGGCCTGCGCCGACGAGGTGGCCCGAGCCGTTGTCTTTCTTGCCTCGGCCGAGAACACCTTCATCAGCGGCGACACGCTGGTGGTGGATGGCGGCGCCAACGTCGCCATGTAGCGCCGCCTGATCCGGTCACAGCTTGAAGGCGACCTTGGCCACGTCCTGATAGCGCTTGGCGAAGTGCACCGTGACGCCCTCCTTGAGGAAGTCCGGCAGCTCGTCGTAATCGCGGCGATTGGCCTCGGGCAGGATCACCTCGAAGATCTTGCTGCGCCGGGCGGCAATGATCTTTTCGCGAATCCCGCCCACCGGCAGTACCTGGCCGGTCAAGGTCAGTTCGCCGGTCATCGCCAGCGGCCGGTCGATGCCCTGATGCCGCCCCAGCGACAGCAGCGCCGTGGTCATAGTCACCCCGGCCGAGGGACCATCCTTGGGTGTGGCGCCCTCGGGCACGTGCAGATGGACGAAGGCGGAGTCGAAGAAGTCGGTTTCGACGCCATACTCGGCGAGATGACCCAGCGCATAGCTGTAGGCGATGTTGGCCGACTCCTGCATCACCTCACCGAGCTTGCCGGTGAGCTTGAAGCCACGCGTCAGCGAATGCACCTTGCCCGCCTCGATGGGCAGCGTGGCGCCGCCCATCGAAGTCCAGGCGAGCCCGGTAACGACTCCCTCACCCTTGAGCACCTGCTCCTGCCGGAACAGCGGGGCGCCGAGAAACTCCTCGAGATTCTTGACCGAGATGCGCACCGACGCCTGCTCGCTTTCGAGCAGCTTGACCGCCGACTTGCGCACGATGCTGTGCAACTGCTTTTCAAGCTGACGAACGCCGGCCTCGCGGGCATATCCCTCGATCACCTGGCGTAGCGCCGCATCGGTGAGATTGATGCGCTTGCGCGGGATCTTGTCGCGCTCGAGCAGCTTGGGCCATAGATGGTTCTTGGCAATGGCCATCTTCTCCTCAGCGATGTAGCCGGAGAGGCGAATCTGCTCCATGCGATCGAGTAGCGGACCGGGGATCGAGTCCAGGGTATTGGCGGTGCACACGAACAGCACTTTGGATAGATCCAGGCGCACGTCGAGGTAGTGATCGAGGAAATCGACGTTCTGTTCGGGATCGAGCACCTCGAGCAGCGCAGAGGCCGGATCGCCCTGGAAGGACCTGCCCAGCTTGTCGATCTCGTCGAGCATGATCACCGGGTTTTCGACTTCGACCTCCTTGAGCGCCTGCACCAGCTTCCCGGGCATGGCGCCGATGTAGGTACGCCGGTGCCCCTTGATCTCGGCCTCGTCACGCATGCCGCCTACCGAGAAGCGGTAGAACTCGCGCCCCAGCGCCTCGGCGATGGAACGACCGACGGAAGTCTTGCCCACCCCGGGCGGCCCCACCAACAGCACGATCGAGCCTCCCACATCGCCCTTGAAGGTACCTTCGGCGAGAAACTCGATGATGCGCTCCTTGACGTCCTTGAGGCCGTCGTGGTCTCGGTCGAGCACTTTCCTGGCGTGAGCCAGGTCGAGCTGATCCTGGCTGCGCACGCCCCACGGCATCGAAGTCAGCCAGTCGAGATAGTTGCGCGTCGTGCCGTATTCCGGTGAGCCGGTCTCCAGCACCGAGAGCTTGTCGAGCTCCTCCTCGATACGGGTCAATACCTTGGGCGGCACGACCAGCCCCTCGAGGCGATCACGGAAGGTATCGACGTCGTTCTCGCGGTCGTCCTTGGAAATGCCCAGCTCGCGCTGGATCACCTTGAGCTGCTCACGCAGGAAGAACTCGCGCTGCCGCTCCTGCATCTGGGCGTTGACCTGCTCGCTGATCTCGGTTTGCAGCTGGGCGACATCGATCTCCTTGCGCAGCAGCGGTAGCACCTTTTCCATGCGCTCCTGCACCGGCAGGGTCTCGAGCACGGTCTGCAGCTCTCGCCCCTTGGCCGAGGTGATGGCCGCGGCGAAATCGGTCAGCGGCCCTGGCTCGTGGGGGCTGAAGCGATTGAGGTAGTGCTTGAGCTCCTCGCCGTAGAGCGGGTTGATCGGCAGCAGTTCCTTGATGCCGTTGATGATTGCCATGGCGTAGGCACGGGTCTCGTCCTCATCGGCCTTCACCGGCTCGCGCGGATAGCTGACCTCCACCAGATAGGGTGGCTTCTTCGACAGCCAGCGTTGAATACGGAAACGGCGCATGCCCTGAGCGATGAACTGCAGCTGCCCCTCTTCGCCCTGCATCTTGTGCACCTTGACGGCGGTGCCGATTTCGGGGAAATGGTCATGACCGAGATCATCCACCGCCTTGTCGCCGACGAAGGCTACCCCCAGCGTATGGTGGGGTGTATTGCCCACCCGGCGCATGGTCTCTTCCCAGCGTTCACGATTGATCACCAGCGGCTGAACCTGGGCGGGAAAGAAGGGACGGTTGTGGATAGGCAGAAGATAGATCCGCTCGGGCAGATAGTCGCTGGCGGGCACCACGGCATTGTTGGCCACCTCGTCCACCTCGCCGTCGGAGCCGAGCGCCTCCTCGGCAGCCTCTTTTGCCTGCTGCCAGTTGTGCTCGTCCTGATCGTGATCGCTCATGTAGTCCTCGTCCTGAAGCTGATGAAAGCCGATGATTCACTGCCCTGTGGAATGCGGGCAGCATAGCTCAACTTCAAGTCGGCAAAGGCGGAGGACGATCAGATGACGAGGCTTTTGCGTCTTGGGAACAAGCGCGGACGCTTCCGGACGAAGCCTAGCGCCATAGCGGCGGCAGCGGACGACTGTTCACACGCACCTGCCCGCGGCCGATATCGACTTCCAGGGTGCGCGTGTCGAGCGGCAGACCCAGCCATAGCGCCACCACGGTGGGCAGCTCATGCCAGGTGAAGTCACCATCGAGACGCCGGCGCCAGCGCTCCTTGACGGCCGGATCGTCGAAGCCGACCAGACTGAGCTCCTCCAGCCGTCGGCCGTCGAAGAACAGCGAGCCGTCGACTTGGGCTGAAAGGCCCAGCATCGGGCTATCCAGCGCCAGGCGCTGCAGGTCGAGACGCGGCGAGTCCTGCAGGACCGCCAGCACGTAAGGCTCGATGTCGCTCAGCAGGGCCTCACGCCCCATGCCGTGATGACCACTGGCGGCCAGTTTGCGCAGACGCGTCATGGTGGCTCGCAGTGCATCGGCATTGAGGCGCGACAGCTCCACTTCCATCTGGCCGGTCAACAGCACCTGGTCGGCGGTATGGATCTCGCCCAGGTCCAGGTCGAGCTGCATCATGAGCTCTTGCTCATCCAGCGAAATGCGATTGGCCAGTCTCAGCCCCGTGGCGTCGAGCTTCAATTGGGGCTGATGCCAGGAAAGCGATTCAATCTGCAGGCGGTCTTCCTGCGTGAAGGAGTGTGCGCCCTCGGTATAGGCGTACTGGCTATTGAGAGTGGCAGGTCCGACTTCAAGCCGAGCCGCGCCATCGCTGAGCATCCAGGAGTTGAGGTGGGCGCGTACCCGCCAGTTTCCCTGCTCACCGCTGAAGCGTAGCCGGCCGCCTTCGAAGGCGAGTTCGCGCTCCTGCTGTGTGATACGCAGGGGGGCGAGCTGCAGACCTCCCTCCAGAGTTCCTGTCAGGGTATGGTAGCTCGCTTCCCACACCGGCGGCGGCGAGGCCAGGGAGTCGCCAAACAGGTGGATGGCATCAGGTCCATGGCGCAGCATGGCCTCACCGTCCAGATTCGTGCTGAGCACGCCATGTCGGGCATGATAGGTCAGTTCAAGCTGCCACATATGCCCGAACAGCGGTGCCAGATGAATCCGCCCGGTCGAGGCCCACCAGCCCTGCTCGACGTCGACGCGCGCGATTTCGAGCTCGCCCCTGGCCTCGAGGTCGGCCAGAGTTCGCGACATCTCACGTTCGAATAGCCAGCTCGACACTGCCTGCGCGCCAAACCAGGCAAGCAGAAGCACGACCAGCACTGGGACGATGAGACGTTCCTTGCGCATAGCTTCGCCTCCCTGTGGTGATGAATGCGCTATCTGTTAACCGAACACGAAATGTAAGCTAGTGCAACCAAAGCCACAGGTGCATCGTACTCCAGGCGTAGATGCCGGCGAGGACATCATCGATCATGATGCCGAACCCACCCGCTACGCGGCGGTCGGCCCAGCGAATCGGCCAGGGCTTGAACACATCGAAGATGCGGAACAGCACGAATCCCCACAGCGCGGCTTCCCAGGAGAACGGCACCGCCGCCATGGTGATCCAGTAACCGACGAATTCATCCCATACGATACCGGAATGGTCGTGAACGCCGAGATCGTGGGACGTCTTGTCGCAGAGCCAGACCCCCACCACGAAGGCAACCGCCACCAACGACAAGTACCAGCCCAGCGGCAGCTCGGAGAGCAGCCAGTAGAAGGGAATCGCCGCCAGGGTGCCGAAGGTGCCTGGCGCCCAGGGCACACCACCGCTACCCAGCCCGAAGGCGAAGAAGTGGACGGGGCGCCGCCAGACGCTTGGCGGACAGCGGTTCATGGCGTGTCTCCACGAAAGTGCTGCCAGCCGCGAGCGCCGTCGATCTCGACTCCCGTAACGCCCGCCTCGGCACGGATCGTACCGATAGGTGTCAGCGCCAGACCTTGCTCAGAGAGCCGTCGCCTGGCCTCGTCGAACGTCGTGGCAGGCAGGCTGACAAGCAGTTCGTAATCGTCGCCACCGCACAGAGCGGCTCGACGAGCCGCCTGCATACCCAGCGCCTCGATCAGGCCCGGCGCCAGGGGCAGCGCCTCGGGCTCGAGCCGTGCCCCCATGCCTGACGCTGCCAGAACGTGCTCGAGGTCGGCCAGCAACCCGTCGGAGATATCGATGGCGGCATGGGCCAAGCCAAGCAGCGCCTGGCCGGCTGCCAATCGGGGCGCCGGCTTGAGATATCGCGCCAGGAGCGGATGGTCAAGGTCGCGCTCGCCACGCTTCCAGAGCGCAAGCCCCCCTGCCCCGCCGCCCAGCGCACCGGTCACGGCGAGAATGTCGCCGGGCTGCGCACCGCTGCGCCTGAGCGCCTGCCCATGGGGCACCTCGCCCATTACCGTAACGCCGATGGCAAGTTCTCCTCGGGTGACGTCCCCACCCACCAGGGCGGTATGGCTGGCCGTGCAGAGCGAATGAAAGCCGCGAGCGAATGGCTCGAGCCAGGTTTCGTCGTCGTTCTCGAGCGTCAGGGCCATCAGGCACCAGCGCGACTCGGCTCCCATGGCCGCCAGATCGCTGAGGCTCACCGCCAGGGCCCGATAACCGATGGCTTCGGCCGGCGCATCGGCGGGAAAATGAACGTTGGCGACCGACGTGTCGACGCTGACCGCCAGCTGGCGTCCCGGGCGCGGGGCCAGCAGCGTGCAGTCGTCACCCACGCCAAGAGGCACGCCGGCTTCTGGGCCGGGTGCAGCGGGGGTGAAATGACGGGCGATCAGGTCGAATTCACTGGCCACCAGGGGCACCTTCAGCCGCGACGAGCCCTGACCTCGGCGCTACGCAACCGGGCGGCCAGCTTGTCGAGGATACCATTGACGTACTTGTGCCCGTCGGTGGCTCCAAAGGATTTGGCGAGCTCGACGCCCTCGTTGATGGCCACGCGATAGGGAACGTCCAGCCTCCGGCTCAGTTCATAGGTACCGAGGCGCAGGATGGCGAGCTCGATGGGGTCGAGTTCCACGAGACGGCGATCGAGCAGCGGGGTGATCGCGGCATCCAGTTCTTCACGGTAGCGGACCACGTTGTGCAACAGTTCATGAAACAGGGCCAGATCGGCAATCTGCATCACCTTGGACCAGTTCTCATGGTCCTCGAGGTCGTCGTCCGGCAATTGGCTGCGGAACTCCGCCTCGATCACCGTGGTCGACTTGCCGGTCATGTGCCACTGGTAGAGGCCCTGAACCGCCAGTTCACGGGCCGCTCGCCGCGCTTGCTGACCCGCCGATGGGGGGCGTTGCGGGCGCGATCCACTCATGAAGCTTCTCCATCTTCGCTTTCACCGTCACCGAAGCCACGCAGCAGGGAAACCATCTCCATCGCGGCCATGGCCGCTTCGGCACCCTTGTTGCCTGCCTTGGTGCCCGAACGCTCGATAGCCTGCTCGATCGAGTTGACTGTCAGCACGCCGTTGGCAATGGGGGTGTCGAATTCGAGCTGCAGGTTGCCCAGGGCCGCATTGCAGCCGCCCGCCACATATTCGAAGTGGGGCGTACCGCCACGAATCACCGCACCCAGCGCAATCACCGCATCGGGACGCACCACCTGCAGGGCACGCTTGACTGCCAGCGGCAGTTCCCAAGCACCGGGCACGTGGACGATATCGATATTTTCCGCATCCACGCCGTGGCGCACCAGAATATCCACGGCGCCCTCGACGAGGCTATCGACCACATGATGATTGAAGCGTCCCACTACGATCACGTAGCGGCCGTCGACGTCGACGAAATTGCCTTCCAGTTGAGACAGGGTGTGCATCGCAAATTCCTGATGAAAAGGGTCCTGCTGAAAACGAGATGAATCGGGTGAAGCCGAGGGGCCGACGCCAGGTGCCGGCCTCTCTGGCATGGCACGCTGGCTCAGTCTTCGGCGCCAGCCTCATTCTCGCCCGGCGCGATCAGCTCGACCACTTCGAGGTCGAAGCCCGAGAGCGCCGAAAATTTCCACGGCGAGCTCAAGAGGCGCATGCGCCCCACGCCTAGATGGCGCAGGATCTGTGAGCCGGTGCCGATGGTCAGATAGTTGCCGGCGCCATCGGAGTCGCTGGTGCGCGGCAAGCGACGACGCTCGAGAAACACCTCGAACTGGTCGCGAAAATCCTGATGCTGCCGGCCGTCGTCGAGCAGCACGAATACACCATGCTCGACCCGGGCGATCTCTTCCAGTGCGCTGTGGGTCGTCCAGTTTCGACTTTCGCTCTTCTGCAGGCCCAGCAGGTCACGCATGGTGTCGGCCAGATGGACTCGTACCGTGGTGAGCGCTTCGGGGCTCGGGCTCCCCTTGACCAGCGCTACATGATGGGCATTTTGTATGCGGTCCTGGAAGACATGCAACGTGAGCTTGCCCACTGCCGTGTCGACCAGCGTCGACTCGACCGGCTCCACCGTCTGTTCATTGTGGATACGGTAGTGGATCAGGTCGGCAATGGTGCCGATCTTGATGCCGTGTTCGGCGGCGAAGCGCTCGAGCTCAGGGCGCCGCGCCATGCTGCCGTCGTCGTTCATGATCTCGCAGATCACGCCACTGGGATCGCAGCCGGCCAGGGCGGCAAGGTCACAGGCCGCTTCGGTGTGGCCGGCACGGCGCAGCACGCCGCCGGGCTCGGCCATCAGCGGGAAGATGTGTCCGGGCTGGACGATGTCCTCGGCACGAGCGTTGCGCGCAGCCGCAACCTGCACGGTGCGTGCCCGGTCGGCGGCGGAGATACCGGTAGTGACCCCCTCGGCCGCCTCGATGGAGAGCGTGAACTTGGTGCCGAAGCCGGAACCGTTGTCGCTTACCATCAGCGGCAGCTTGAGACGCTCACAGCGCTCGCGGGTCATCGGCATGCAGATCAGGCCGCGCGCATGGCGCGCCATGAAGTTGATATGTTCGGCCTGGACTTTCTCCGCGGCCATGATGATATCGCCTTCATTCTCGCGATCCTCATCGTCCATGAGGATCACCATCTTGCCCTGTCGGATGTCCTCGATCAGGTCTGCGATGGGAGCCAGTCCCGTATGGGAAGATTGCACGCTGGAATCTCCGAATGTTCGAACGTCGTCGTGGGCGATAGTGCACTGCAGCGAAGCATTGCCGCAAAATCGCACCACGTTGAATGGGCGTCAGAGTACATTGGCGCGGCTTCGGGCGCCAGTAGTGAGAACATTGGCCGGCGCAAGCCTCTACACACAAGCCGGCCTGTCGCTCATTCCATGGGGAGCTACAGGTTACTCCTTTGCCGCTCCGGTCGCGCCGTGATCCGCCAGTCGCGGCCAACGGCGCGAATGTCGAGAATCTCCAGCGGGCGCTGCTGCGCCATGCGCGTCAATCCCGGCAGGGCGAACAGCGGGCGCGCCTCGCCGCCGAGCAGGGTAGGCGCCACGAACAGCTGCATCTCGTCGACCAGGCCGGCATCCAGCATGGCACCGGCGAGTGTGGCACCGGTCTCCAACAGCAGCTCGTTGACCAGCTCCCGCTCGGCCAGGTAGCGCAACAACGCCTGCAGGTCGACGCGACCGTCTTCGCCGGCCGGAAGCACCAGCACTTCAGCGCCGGCGGCCTCGAGGCGCTCGCGGCGCATGGGCTCATACCCCGAGACGGTAGCGACCAAGGTGCGTCCCGGTTCGCGCAGGCAGGCGGCGGCCTGGGGCAGACGCAGCCGGGTATCGACCACCACCCGCAGCGGCTGACGTGCGGCGATGGTGTCGGCGTCGTCGAGGCCCAGTTGGGCCGCCCGAACCGTGAGCCGCGAATTGTCGAAGATGATCGAATCGACGCCCGACATGATTGCGCTGGCGCCGGCCCGCAGCCGCTGCACTTCGGTGCGCGCATGGGGCCCCGTGATCCACTGCGATTCACCGGACTGCATCGCCGTACGGCCATCCAGGCTCATGGCCATTTTCAACCGGACGAAGGGCCGCTGGCGTGTCATGCGCGAAATGAAGCCTGCGTTGAGCACCCGAGCCTCCTCCTCGAGCAGGCCAACCGTCACCTCGATACCCGCCTCGCGCAGCATGGCGATGCCTCGGCCTGCCACCTCGGGGTTGGGATCCTGCATGGCGACCACGACCCGTTTCAGGCCGGCCTCGATAAGCGCCACGGCACAAGGGCCGGTCCGACCGTAGTGAGAGCAGGGCTCGAGCGTGACATAGGCGGTAGCACGATGCGCGGCCTCACCCGCCATACGCAGGGCGTGAATCTCGGCATGCGCCTCGCCGGCGCGTACGTGCCAGCCCTCACCGATCAGGCGCCGATTCTTGACCAGCACACAACCGACGCGGGGGTTCGGGTGGGTGGTGTAATAACCGCGGCGGGCAAGCTGCAACGCCCGGGCCATCCAGACGGCATCGGTCGGCTTGGGCATGTCACTCCTCGTTCGGTTCACGATCGGCCGTATGCGTCGCCAGGTAGGCGGAACGAGTGCGGCCAGCGCAGATCAATCCTCGCCAGTACCGGGTGGGAAGCCTGGCTCCTGGGCGAGGCGGTCGATTTCAGCGCGAAACTCGTCGATATCCTGAAACCGGCGATAGACCGAAGCGAAGCGAATATAGGCGACCTGATCCAGGCGCTTGAGCGCCTGCATGACGGCTTCACCGATATCTCGCGCCTGAATCTCGCGCTCACCACTCGCCCGCAGGCGATGGCGTATCTGCTCTACGGCGGCCTCTATGGCCTCGACGCTGACGGGGCGTTTTTCCAAGGCGCGCAGCATTCCAGCACGCAGCTTGTGATCGTCGAAGGTCTCCCGGGTACCGTCGGCCTTCACTACCCTGGGCATGACCAGTTCGGCGGTTTCGTAGGTGGTGAAGCGTTCACCGCAGTCGGTGCACTGGCGGCGACGCCGTACTTGGTCACCCTCAGCCACAAGGCGGGAATCGGTCACACGGGTATCATGGGCGCCACAGAAGGGGCAATGCATGGTATCGATCCGAACGTGAAGCGGGGCAACCTGAGGTCGCTCGTGAGTCACTGAAGTGAACTTGGACCCGATATTGTACCCGCTCCCCTGCCGGCCGCCCAGCACAGCCACTCACCCTACCAGGCGGCCACGTCTTCTCAGTGGTCGTGCGCATGGCCATGGTGGCCGTTGCCGTGTTCGTGACTCTCGTCGCGGTCATGACCATGGTGGTGTTCTGCCTCCACTACGATGCGCTGAACGGGCGCTTCCAACCGCTGCGTCTCCCCCGACTCGTATCGCAGCTCGATCTCGACGGGCTCCCCCTCCACCAGCGGCTCGGTCAGACCGATCAGCATCAGATGCAGCCCACCGGGTGCCAGCGCGACCGACTCACCGGCAGGCACGACGATCTCGGAGATCTTGCGCATTTGCATTACACCATCGACGTCTTCGTGATTGTGCAGTTCCATGACCTCGGCAGCGGGCGAGTCTGCATCGACCAGTGTCACGTCCTGCTCCCCGGGGTTACGCAGTGTCATGAAGGCCGCCGAGGTCTGCGAGCCCGGCGGCACGGCGCGCACCTGTGCCTCTTCGACGAGCAGCGGCTCGGCTTGAACGGCGAGAGACACCAAGGAAAGGCCGGCGGCGAGCAGAAGGGATCGGGGCAGTTTCATGGGGGCTCCTTGTTGTAGGACTGGACGTAGCCAGTAAAGCACTGGATGAGAATACTATGCCGTGGCGCAAGTATGACAGGCTGCGTCATAGCGACACGGCTGGAGTTAACCGGGAATTAATCCTGACCTGCCACGCTGGCAGGTCGCCTTTTCCATGAGCACCGCTTTAGGAGGACAGCCCCTCATGCAATCCTTGCAGCAGAGCATTGCCCTTGGCCCCGTGGGGATCTCGATCGGCCAACTGCTGATCATTCTGGCCTTCTTCATGGCCCTGCTGGCCGGTGCGCTGCTTGGTCGGCGTCATCGCACCCCTGTCGCCGACACCCTGCTTACGCTGCTGCTTCTCGGCCTGGCCGGTGCCCGCGCGCTGTTCGTGATCCGCTACTGGGGCAGCTACGACGGAATACTGCCGATACTGGACATCCGAGACGGCGGGTTCGACCCCGTGGGTGGCCTGGTGGCTGGCCTGGCCTATGTGTTCTGGAAGATATGGCGGCACCCGGCACAGCGGTTGGCCCTGAGCGGTGCATTGACGACAGGCGCTGTCACCTGGGGACTGCTTGCCGGCCCCTTGCTATTGATGGAATCCACGGCGCGCCCCCTACCGGATACGGCATTGTTCACAT
>NZ_JBYCKL010000092.1:0-7702 GCF_057473365.1 Halomonas sp. TH-94 | reverse complement strand
CGCTGCCGTGGGAGAAGTTGAGGCGCACCACGTCGACGCCGGTGCGGATCATGGCTTCCAGCACGCCCTCGCGGTCGCTGGCCGGGCCCAGGGTGGCGACGATCTTGGTGCGGCGGATGGGGTCGTGAATGGGAGCGTGGGGCGGAAGCGTCATGGTGTCCTCGGCAAGACCAGGATGGCACGGAAATCGTTGACATTGGTGCGGGTCGGCCCGGTGACGATGAGCCGCTCCAATGCCTGGAAGAAAGTATACGCGTCGTTGCGTGACAGGTAAGCAGAGGGTTCGAGGCCCTGCTCACGGGCGCGCCGCCAATCGTCAGGAGAGAACAGCGCACCGGCGTTGTCCTCGGAGCCATCGATGCCATCGGTGTCGATGGCCAGGGCGTGGATCCCCGAAGCTCCTGCCAGCGCCTCGAACAGTCCCAGGAGGTATTCGACGTTGCGCCCGCCGCGACCATCCCCCTTCACGGTGACACTGGTTTCGCCACCGGAAAGAATCAGCAGCGGCGCGGCAATCTCGTCGCGCGCCTCCAGCGCCTGACGCGCTTGAGCCCGCCCCAGTTCGCGGGCCTCACCCTCCAGATCGTCGCCCAGCACCTTTACCGTCACGCCGGCCGCTTCCGCCGCGGCCTTGGCGGCTTCCAGGGCGTCGTGGGCGCGAGCCAGGGTCACGCTGTCATCGCGCTCGAACGCTTCGTCGTCAGGCGATGGCGCCCCCTGGGCCTGTTCCAGATGGCGGCGCACGTGGGCCGGTATCTCGATGGCGTAGCGCTCGAGCACCGCCAGCGCATCGGCCGGCGTCGAACGATCGGGCAATGTCGGCCCCGAAGCGATCTGTGTGGCCACGTCGCCGGGGATGTCGGAAATCAGCCAGGTCACTACCTGGGCGGGATGCGCCGCCACCGCCAGGCGCCCGCCCTTGATGGCCGAGAGGTGGCGGCGCACGGTATTCATCTGGCCTATCGGCGCGCCGCAGCGCAGCAGTTCGCGATTGATCGCCTGCTTGTCGGCAAGCGAGATGCCCTCGGCCGGCAGCGTCATCAACGCCGAGCCGCCGCCGGAAATCAGCGCGATGACACGATCGTCCTTGCCCAGCCCCGCGACCGCCTCGAGCATGCGCCGGGCCGCCTTCTCGCCCAGATCGTCGGGCATCGGGTGCGACGCTTCGAGCACCTCGATCACCTGACACTCTTCGCCGTGACCGTAGCGGGTGACCACCAGGCCGGTGAGCGGCGCATCGGGGCAGCGTGCCTGCCAGGCGCGCTCGAGAGCCGATGCCATGGAAGCCGCTGCCTTGCCGGCACCGACCACCACGGTGCGTCCGGGCGGCGGGTCGGGAAGCAGGTCCGCCACCAGAGAGTCCGGATGCACGGCGGTCACGGCCACGTCGGCGAGCCGACGCAGCCAGTCTGCTACGTCGACCGCGGGGTCCAGGGAAGGAAGTTCATGGGGCATGGGCACACCTCGAGCGGATGATAGCAACGACGGTAACAGCAGGGTGGACAGGAAAAAAGCCCGGCGGCGGGCGGGGTCCAGCCGGGGATCCCACCGCCGGGAGAAGGGCCGCCGATGCGGCCGCTGGCAGGCACGGCACTGCACCTGCCGGGCGGGAAACTTCATTACCCACTCACCGTCTGCGCGACTGGCGGGGCAAGCGTTTCCCCCAGGGGGTCAGCGACTTATTTCATGATCTGCCATCACTTCCAATGCCCGCAGGATGCCGGCATGGTCCCAGTCCTCACCGCCTTGAGCGGCACAGGCCTGGAACAGCTGCTGGGCGTTGGCGGTGCCGGGCAGTGCCAGGTTGAGACTACGCGCCCCTTCCAGGGCCAGATTGAGGTCCTTCTGGTGCAGGCGGATCTTGAAGCCCGGGTCGAAGGTGCGCTTGATCATGCGCTCGCCGTGAACGTCGAGGATCTTCGACTGGGCCAGGCCGCCGAGCAGCGACTCACGCACCTTGGCCACGTCGGCGCCCGCCTTGGAGGCGAACAACAAGCCCTCGGCCACCGCTTCGATGGTCAGCGCCACGACGATCTGGTTAGCGACCTTGCAGGTCTGACCGGCACCGTGGCCGCCGATGTGAGTGATGGTCTTGCCCATCACCTCGAGGATCGGCCGGGCGCGCTCGAAGCCCTCCTGGGTGGCTCCGACCATGATGGTCAGGGCCGCATTGATGGCCCCACCCTCACCGCCGGAAACCGGCGCATCGACGTACTCGCCGCCAGCCTCCTGAATGCGCCTGGCGAAGCCCTGGGTGGCGATGGGCGCGATGGAGCTCATGTCGATGACCAGGGTGCCCGGCTTGAGCCCCTCGCTCACACCGCCCTCGCCGAACAGCACCTGCTCGACGTCGGGGGTGTCCGGCACCATGGTGATGACCACCTCGGCCTGCTCGGCAACGGCTCGGGGGCTGTCGAGCTCGCGCATGCCCTTCTCGGCCAGCGTGGCGTCCAGCGTGCCGCGCTTGACGGTGACGAGTTCGTGGCCGGCATCCAGCAGATGCCCCGCCATGGGACGGCCCATGATGCCAAGGCCAATGAAACCGATCTTGCTCATGATGCTTCTCCTTTCAGCTTGTCTTTGTGATCGTTGGCAAATGTTCTGAAACGTGTCGTGAGCGAAGGCAGGTCGGCCGCCGCCGGCACGCAGCAACCGGAGTTGACCGGGTGCTCATGACGATTGCGACGGTTCGACGTCTCGACACCGCCGGCGGCCGAGATGCCGAGCGCAACAGCGTTTCACCGATCCAGCCAGCCCAGCCCTTCTTTCGTTGTCGCCGCCGGCTTGTACTCGCAGCCGATCCAGCCGTCGTAGCCCAGCCGGTCGAGATGGGCGAACAGGAACGGGTAATTGATCTCACCGCTGCCCGGCTCGTGGCGGCCCGGGTTGTCGGCCAGCTGCACGTGAGCGATGCGGTCCAGGTGCTTCTCGATGGTCGGCGCCAGATCGCCCTCCATGATCTGCATGTGGTAGATGTCGTACTGCAGCTTGAGGTTGGGGCTGCCCACCTCATCGAAGATCGCCAGCGCCTGCTCGGTGCGGTTGAGGAAGAAGCCGGGAATGTCGCGGGTGTTGATCGGCTCGGCCAGCAGCAGGATGCCGGCGGCCTCGAGCTTCTCGGCGGCATAGCGCAGGTTTTCGACCAGGGTGCGGCGCGCCTGCTCCAGGCTTACGCCCTGGGGCTGGATACCGGCCAGGCAGTTGACCTGCTTGCAGCCGAGCACGGTGGCGTAATCGATGGCCTTCTCCACCCCGGCACGAAACTCCTCGACGCGATCCGGGTGGCAGGCGATGCCGCGCTCTCCGGCGCCCCAATCTCCAGCCGGCAGGTTGTGCAGCACCTGGGTCAGGCCGTACTCGTCGAGGCGCGCCCTGATTTCGACAGCCGTGTAATCGTAGGGAAAGAGGTACTCGACGCCCTTGAAGCCGGCCTCGGCGGCGGCCTTGAAGCGATCGAGAAAATCTTCCTCGGTGAAGAGCATGCTGAGGTTGGCGGCAAACTTGGGCATGGTTGTCTCCTTGGGACGGTTTCCTAGGTGAGCTGGGCAATGGAGGTCGGCGCATCCGCGCCCTCGTCGGCCAACGCCTCGAACTCGTTGATGGCGTCGAGGTCGGTGCCCATCGCGATGTTGGTGACTCGCTCCAGAATCACCTCCACCACCACCGGCACGCGGTACTTCGCCATCAGCGCTTTCGCCTCCTTCAGGGCCGGCACGATCTCGTCCGGACGGGTCACGCGCAACGCTTTGCAGCCGAGCCCTTCTACCACCGAGACATGATCGACGCCGTACTCGTTGATCTCCGGGCAGTTGATGTTCTCGAACGAGAGCTGCACGCAGTAATCCATGTCGAAGCCGCGCTGGGCCTGACGGATCAAACCCAGGTAGGAGTTGTTCACCAGCACATGAATGTAAGGCAGGTTGAACTGAGCGCCCGCCGCAAGCTCCTCGACCATGAACTGAAAATCATAGTCGCCTGAGAGCGCCACCACTTCCGCATCGGGATCGGCCTTGCACACGCCGAGCGCGGCGGGAATGGTCCAGCCCAGGGGGCCGGCCTGGCCGCAGTTGATCCAGTGCCGTGGTTTGTACACATGCAGGAATTGGGCACCGGCGATCTGTGACAGGCCGATGGTGCTCACGTAGCGGGTATTTTTGCCGAAGACCTTGTTCATCTC
Source organism: Halomonas sp. TH-94 (assembly GCF_057473365.1). Lineage (NCBI taxonomy): Bacteria > Pseudomonadati > Pseudomonadota > Gammaproteobacteria > Oceanospirillales > Halomonadaceae > Halomonas > Halomonas sp. TH-94. Next base: position 3,525 of record NZ_JBYCKL010000092.1, on the reverse strand, counting down.
CTCGTAGACCCGCTGCGGCTTCACCGGCACGTCGTCGAAGTGGGTCTTGCGCAGCAGCGTGCGCTTGCGCTCCTGACAGGACTCGGCCCAGGCACTGCGTTGCTTGAGCGCGCCCGCCGCCTTCCTTTCGCGTGCCAGCTCGACGAACAGCTCGAGCGCCGCCTTGGCGTCGGAGACGATGCCGTAGTCGGGGCCGAAGATACGTCCGATCTGGGTCGGTTCGATGTCGACGTGGACGAACTTACGGCCTTTCGTATAGGTCTCGAGGTTACCGGTGTGCCGGTTTGCCCAGCGGTTGCCGATTCCCATGACGAAGTCGGACTCGAGCAGCGTGGCGTTGCCGTAGCGGTGTGAGGTCTGCAGCCCCACCATGCCGGCCATCAAAGGGTGGTCGTCGGCGATGCTGCCCCAGCCCATCAGGGTGGGGATTACCGGCACGCCGGTGAGCTCGGCGAACTCCTGGAGCAGCGCGCTGGCATCGGCGTTGATGATGCCACCGCCGGCAACGATCAGAGGACGTTCGGCCTCGTCGAGCATGGCCATGGCCTTCTCGATCTGGGCACGCGAGGCCCGCGGCTTGTAGGCCGGCAGCGGCTCGTAGGTGTCCGGGTCGAACTCGATCTCGCTCATCTGCACGTCGATGGGCAGGTCGATCAGCACTGGGCCGGGACGCGAAGAGCGCATCAGTTGGAAGGCCTGCTGGAACGCACGCGGCACCTGGGCCGGCTCGAGAACGGTAACGGCCCACTTGGTCACCGGCCCGGCGATGGCCTGGATGTCGACGGCCTGGAAGTCCTCCTTGTGCAGCCTGGCACGCGGTGCCTGGCCGGTGATGCACAGGATCGGGATGGAGTCCGCGCTGGCCGAATAGAGCCCGGTGATCATGTCAGTGCCGGCTGGCCCTGAGGTACCGATGCAAACGCCGATGTTGCCGGCCTTGGTGCGGGTATACCCCTCGGCCATGTGCGAGGCGCCCTCGACGTGGCGCGCGAGCACGTGGTCGATGCCGCCGATCTTGCGCAGCGCGGCGTAGAACGGGTTGATCGCGGCGCCGGGGACGCCGAAAGCGACATCGACGCCCTCCTTCCTGAGAACGTGAACGGCGGCTTCTGCTGCGGTCATTCGAGCCATGACGGTTCCTCCCGTAGGTGGCTGAATTTTGTTTTTGGAAAATATTTCTGTATTTCGAGATTAGAAGCCGCAACCCACCTCGTCAACACATATTGGAAAATATTTTCATAAATTCATTTGAACATAAAAAACCCAGGCCGAAACAGCAGCCTGGGTCATTCTTTCCCGAGAGCTCAGAGCGTGATGCGCAGCGCCAGCGGATGCTCGTCGCAGTTGTTGCCCTCACCGCCACGATCCACCACCAGGAACTCCCCTTCGCGCTCCAGCACCGACTGGATGGCGTGCCAGGTGCCGGCGCGATAGTTCACCCCCTGACGCCCATCGGTAACGAAAGCGCGCACCTCACCCGGGTCGATGCTGTCGCCTGGGGGTGCCACCACGATCACGAAGCGCTCCGCGTGCAGCGGCATGAAGGCCTGGCTGCCCTGTGGGTGGCGTTCGAGGAAGTCGAGCTCCAGCGGAAGCGACACCGGCTGGCTGACGAAGATACTGATCAGCGCCCTCGCCTGCTCGCCCAGGGTCTCGACCTTGGCCAGATCGTGGTAGCGCCGGGTGCGCCCGGCATTGATGTGAAAGTAGTCCGCCGTGCGGGTGTCGATGACGTCACCGAAGGGCGCGAAGGCCTCAGGCGTCAGCGGCTCGGCTTTGAGTTCCAGCATGGTAGCCTCTCGAATTCATTCGGCAGTTTGCCTGCGCTCCGGGGCTGTTCCGGCGGCAGGCCTGCGAGGAGGCGCTGTGAACCCATCCCTGGGCGCTACTTTTGCCATCCATGGCAAAAGACCTCCTCTTCGGCCTGCCCCGGCGCCCCTAGGCCGCGGCCCAACGTCAATCCTGGCGTAGTCTCACTCAGCGAGTACCCAGCCGCAGCGCCGCGTGACGGTTCACGTCCTTGTACAGCAAATAGCGAAACGGCCCCGGGCCCCCGGCGTAGCACGCCTGCGGGCAGAAGGCGCGCAGCCACATGAAATCGCCCGCCTCGACCTCGACCCAGTCCTGGTTGAGATGGTAGACCGCCTTGCCCTCCAGCACGTAGAGGCCGTGCTCCATGACGTGAGTCTCGTCGAAGGGGATCACCGCGCCCGGCTGGAAGGTGACGATGTTGACGTGCATGTCGTGACGCACGTCGCTGGGATCGACGAAGCGGGTGGTGGCCCAGCGCCCTTCGGTGCCCGGCATGGGGTTGGGCTCAAGGTCGTTCTCGTTGACCACGAAAGCTTGCGGCACCTCGATGCCCTCGACGTACTCGTAGGCCTTGCGCACCCAGTGGAAGCGCACCGGCGCATTCGACTCGTTACGCAGCTGCCAGTGGCAGCCCGGCGGCAGGAAGGCGTAGCCGCCCGGCGCCATCTCGTGGCGCTCGCCGGCAAGGGTCAGGGTCATCTCGCCCTCGACCACGAACAGTACGCCCTCGGCACCGGGGTCGAGCTCGGGCTTCTCGCTGCCGCCCCCCGGCCCCACCTCCATGATGTACTGCGAAAACGTCTCGGCGAAGCCGGAGAGCGGACGCGCCAGTACCCACAGCCGGGTTGCCTCCCAGAACGGCAGATTGCTGGTCACGATGTCGCCCATCACGCCCTTGGGAATGAAGGCGTAGGCCTCGGTGAATACCGCCCGGTCGGAGAGCAGTTGAGTCTGGGGTGGGTGCCCGCCGTGGGGGGCGTAATAGGTGCGGTTGGTCATGAGCGGCTCCTCATAGGCGGAATCGGCCTTGGCATAGGCCAAAAAATCATTTCATAGCTTGTGAAACTAACGTCTCACAAGTAACGTGTCTAGCAACTTTCGTTTCATGCATAGACGGCACAAGAGGCTACCGGCATGCCCTTCTCCCATGCCCACCCGCCGGGGGTTGTAAGCGGTCGCAACGTCTATCCTTCCCTATCAGGAAGAGAGTTCGTCCAGCCCCTGATAAAGCTCGGTGACCGCATCGATGCGGGCTCGAGCCTGGGCCAGCCGCTGGTGCAGCAAACCGTTGGCCAGCAGACTGACAAGACTCATGGCGCTGGCGTAGCTGTCGAAGGCCGAGATACTGTCCAGCGGACACTCCAGCCACCAGTCGGTCCGCTCGGCATGGCTCGCCGCAGTGCCATCCCCGATCAGCAGCACCCGACAGGGCAGGGCCGCGAGGGTCTCCACCAGTTCCTCGAACAATCGCGGGCGTCGACGGAAACCGAACAGAATCACCAGATCCTCCGCCCCCAGACCGACCAGCTCCTCGGCCAGGGACTGATTGGGCTGGGGCGCGAGGCTCACCTCGTCACGAGCCTGAATCAGCTGCTGACGAAAGTGCATGGCCAGGGGATAGCTGTTGCGAAACCCCACCAGCAGCAGCCGTCGCGCCTGATCCATTGCCTGCAGGATCGCCTCGAAGGTATGCGACTCAATGGCACCGAGGGT
>NZ_JBYCKL010000091.1:0-4749 GCF_057473365.1 Halomonas sp. TH-94 | reverse complement strand
GTCCGCAAAAAAGCTCTCCTCTAACCCGGCCACAGCGCCGAGTGCGCGCCACTAGGCGTCATTATTCTGTACCCACAATGAGCGGAAGGAATCGCCATCGATACCCGGCCTTACCGTCTCCGCCATCTCCCCGCGACGCTCGCTTCTCGAAGCGAAACAGCGCCGCATCACTATAGCGAGATCATCAACAACAACGCGAGGTGCCCCATGACGAAACCCACTCCCTCAAACAGCCCAACAGGAGCCCAAGACTCCAGGCGGTCTCATTGGCAGATACCGCATATCTACGTCATCCTCTTCGTATTCATTGCCATGGCAGCCGTGGCGACCTATTTCGTGCCTGCCGGCCAGTACGAGAGAGTGCCCGGGCCCGAAGGCCGCACCACCATCGACGCAGAATCGTTCCAATACGTCGAGCAGAACCCGACGAGCCTCGTCGACTTCATGCTGGCGATACCCAATGGCTTGATGAGTGCCGGTGAAGTCGTGTTCTTCACCTTCATGATCGGCGGCATGTTCATGGTGCTGCGCCGTACCGGCATCATCGAAATCGGAGTCGACAAGCTGAGCCGCCGCTTCGCCAATCGAAGCCTGTTGATGATTCCGGTCTTGATGACGGTCTTTGCTCTGGTCGCAACGATCATTGGCACCCAGGAGCTGGCCCTGGTTTACGTGCCGGTCATTCTGCCGTTGATGATTGCCCTGCGCTTCGACTCGGTAACCGCAGCGGCCGTGGCACTGTGCGCCACCACCGCCGGGTTCGCTTCGGGTGTACTCAATCCGATCAATACCGGGCTCGGTCAGCAGCTCTCCGACCTGCCGCTCTACTCCGGCTTCGGCCTGCGAGCGACCGCCTTTGCCATCATTCTGGGCGCCGCCATCTACTTCGTCATGCGCTATGCGCGCCAGGTTCGCGACAACCCCGAGTTGAGCCTGATGGCGGGCGACGAAACGGAAGAGGAAAAGCGCTCGCTCTACCAGCACGCCACTGATGAGGGAGCTCTGACCGCCAACGGTCGCCAGAAACTGGCAGCGGTCGCCACCTTCGCCTTCTTCGGCCTGCTGGTCTACGGCGTGCTGCGCCAGGGCTGGTTCATGATGGAGATGGCCGGACTGTTCATCATCATGGGCATCGTCGTCGGTCTCATCGCCGGCTTGAGTACCACGGCCATCAGCGAAGCCTTCAACAAGGGCTTCCGCGACGTGCTGGTGGGCGCCATGATTGCCGGCGTGGCCCGTGGCGTAGCCGTAGTGCTGGAAGATGGCCAGATCATGGATACCCTGGTCATGGGACTCGGCAGCTTGGTTGGCGAACTGCCGACCATACTGTCGGCCATCGGCATGTACTTCGCACAGCTGGCCTTCAACTTCGTGGTGCCCTCGGGCAGCGGGCAGGCCCTGGTTACCATGCCGATCATGGCCCCTCTCTCCGACCTGATCGGCGTGACCCGCCAGACCGCCGTGCTGGCCTTTCAGCTCGGTGACGGCATGGGCAATATCCTCTACCCCACTTCCGGCTATTTCATGGCAACTCTCGCCATTGCCGGCGTGCCTTGGCAGAAGTGGGTGAAGTTCTTCTTCCCACTGTTCTGTCTCTGGGTAGCGATCGCCATCGGCTTCCTGGCTTTCGCACAAGCCACCCAGTGGACCGGCTGAGCTCCTACGCTCTAGCCACCCACTGCCCTGCCAGGCCCTGTCCGGCATCGCCGGCCAGGGTCTTGTCAGGGTGGCCGGCACCCTCACCGGGACCTCCGCGTTCATCAGGGTCTCAGCGCTCGCCACTTGCTCATCGTGCCGGCGCCGGATGATGCTCGATCCAATGTCGCGCGATGTCCACCCGCCGGGTAACCCAGACCCGGTCATGAGCCTCGATATGATCGAGGAAGCGCTGCAGGGCGCGGAAGCGGCCGGGGCGGCCGAGCAGCCGGCAGTGCATGCCCACCGAGAGCATCTTGGGCGACTCCTCGCCTTCCGCGTAGAGCACGTCGAAGGCGTCGCGCAGGTAGGTGAAGAAGTGGTCGGCGGTGTTGAAGCCCTGGGGCGCGGCGAAGCGCATATCGTTGCTGTCCAGGGTGTAGGGCACGATCAGATGGTCGTGCTCGACGCCCTGACTGTCCGCCTCTCGGGTCCAGAACGGCAGATCGTCGCCGTAGTAGTCGCTGTCGTAGAGGAAGCCGCCCTCGTCGAGGACCAGCCGCCGGGTGTTGGGGCTGTCGCGTCCGGTGTACCAGCCTTGGGGCTTCTCGCCGTAGAGGTGCTGAAAGATCTCCATGGCACGCTGCAGATGCTCGCGCTCGACGTGCTCAGGGAGTTCTTGATAGTGAATCCAGCGGTAGCCATGACAGGCGATCTCGTGGCCCAGCTCCTTGAACGCCTGAGCCACCTCCGGGTGACGCTCCAAGGCCATGGCCACGCCGAACACCGTCAGCGGCAGGCCGCGCCGTTCGAATTCGCGCAGGATGCGCCAGACGCCGGCCCGCGAGCCATACTCGTAAATCGATTCCATGCTGAGGTGGCGGGCGGGATAGGAAGCCGCGCCGATGATCTCGGAGAGAAACTGCTCGGAGCCGGCGTCGCCATGCAGCACGCAGTTCTCGCCACCCTCTTCGTAGTTGAGCACGAACTGTACGGCGATCTTCGCCCGCCCCGGCCAGTTGGCGTGGGGTGGGTTACGGCCGTAGCCGACCAGGTCGCGGGGATAGTCACGGCTAACGCTCATCTCAGTACCCTTCCTCTTGTTCTGTATTGCCCGTGGGATGCCGGGCCCAGGCGGCTTCACGCGCAAAGTGTATACAATTAAGAAAATAGACTGTATCCAACCTTGTTGCAACCAGCCCATGTGAGTCTGAAGTTGGCCACCAACCTCTCCGGAGCCAGCTGACTGCGGGCGCCCTAGGTCGAACCACGCACTTTAGGGAACCAAAGGCGAGCCGCTGCAGATGAGTACAAGCATGGCAGGATTTTTTGTATACAAAAATAGTCGTAAGAGCAAGCGCAGAGTATGGCTCGATGATTGGCCTCTCTCCCTCTCTCCCTCTCTCCCCCCTTCTCTAACGGTACCAAAGCCAGTACGTCCAATGGTGCGGCAATAACTGTATACAATAAATACCCAACCCGTATCCCTTGAGAACCTACGAAGCGATACCTTAGACCTAAGCATTAGACAGTAGAGCTTTCCCAGACTTCGCAATACGAACTCAAGTTACTGATATATAAGAATATATAAAGAATACCATAGCCATCACAAATTTCTTGCGCTGCGCTTCGACAACCACTATTTTGTGTACAAAGACCATTATCATTGTTCACAAAGCCGGAGGCCGTATGCGACTGCGCGTCATCAACCCCAATACCACGACCGATATGACTCGCAAGATCGGAGAAGCGGCGCAGCGGATCGCCGCCCCCGGTACCACTGTGGTAGCGACTCAGCCAGCGGACGGACCGGTATCCATCGAGAGTCACTTCGATGAAGCGATTAGCGCCGTGGGTGTTCTCGAAGAGGTGCTGGCAGGAGAGCGAGATGGCACCGATGCCTATGTCATCGCCTGCTTCGGCGACCCCGGCCTGTTGGCTGCCCGAGAGCTGACCCGAGCCCCGGTAATCGGCATTGCCGAGGCGGCCTTCCATGCCGCCAGCCTGATCAGCACCCGCTTTTCAGTGGTCACTACGCTGTCGCGTACCGGCATCATCGCCGAGCACTTACTGGAACAGTACGGCTTTCGTCACCACTGCCGCCGGGTGCGAGCCGCCGAGATTCCCGTTCTCGATCTGGAAGAGAACGGCTCGGCAGCACTGGATCGCATCATCGAAGAGTGCCGGCGGGCCCGCGACGAAGATGGCATCGGCGCCATCGTGCTTGGCTGCGGTGGCATGGCCGATCTGACCCAGACCATTTCTCGCGAGGTGGGCCTGCCAGTGGTCGAAGGCGTCACCGCCGCGGTCAAGCTGGCCGAGGCTCTCGTGGGGCTGGGGCTAGGCACCAGCAAGCATGGCGACCTGGCTTTCCCACGCCCCAAACCCTTCACCGGCCGTTTCGAGGGGTATTCCCACCTGACCCAACGCTGATCGCATCACGACAACGACAAAACGCACCTTGAGCACGTCACGCCAAGCCCGCTGGCAACAGCGGGCACAAACACAACACAGAGCAACGACCTGCGAGGACATACCCATGCAACACACCAACCCACACGGCACGGCGGCCGAACCGGCACCCCTGGGAGCAGCTGCACCTGGAGTCTCCAAGGCGCTGGGGGAGGAATCGCTGGCGCCGCAGAAGACCCGTATCATGGGTCGCACTTCCTACTTCCTGGCCTGGTTCGGCGGCTGCGTCTCCATTGGCACGTTCGCCATGGGCTCCAGCGTGGTCGGTACGTTGAACCTGATCCAGGCAACCATGGCGATAGCGATCGGCTGCTTCGTCATCGGAATCGCACTGGCCATCAATGGCGCCGCCGGCTACAAGTACGGCATCCCCTTCATGGTCCAGGCCCGCAGTGCGTTCGGCTTCGCCGGCACGCGCATTCCCGGCCTGGTTCGCGCAGTGCCCGCGGTGGTGTGGTACGGCTTCCAGAGCTGGATCGGCGCCGGCGCGCTCAACATGGTGTCGGCCACCCTGTTCGGCTTCGACAATCTGATCTTCTATTTCAGGGTATACGGATTTAATGGTTGATGGGGCACCTTCACCCCATCAATCTGATACCACCCTCAGATGGTTGATAGATCGACTCCGTAGTTGAGTTCCTC
>NZ_JBYCKL010000090.1:0-9469 GCF_057473365.1 Halomonas sp. TH-94 | reverse complement strand
GCGGGGGCTGAAACGGAGCCGCCTCGATGAGCGGCTCGAGCCGTTGCCACAGCGACTCGTCGGCGTCGCTCAGAGCGGCGCGGTGGCCGGGCAGGGCAACGAACGGGCCCTGGGCCTCCAGCGCGCCGCGTGCAATCAGCCGCTCGATCAGCTGTCGGCCGATTGCCTCGGGGAGCTGGGGAGCCGCTTGCCGTACCAGCCGGCCACGCTCAGTGCCGAGCATCGAGGGTTCACGCTGGTGATTGGCCGCCACACTGTCCAGCAGTCGGTCCTGCAGCCTCGTTATGTGCGTGGCCGAGAAGGCGCGAGCCTGGTCCCGGTTTCCCAGCGTTTCCGCCCCCAACGCCGCGACCGAATCGATCAGATGCTGCAGGGGGACATTGGCGTTGCATGCCAGGACGTGCAGGTCGATCCCCTCCGGGCGCTGGCGCAACCCCTCTTCGAGCGCCGGCGTCAGGTCGAGCGGTGTGGCGGCGGCGCACTCTGCCAGTGCAGTGAGCCAGGCTAGCCGCTCGTGGCGACGCTGACCGCGCCGCGGCGGGTCGCCTTCCAGCACCACGCCGCCGCCCAGGGTCACGCCCGCCGCCGGGTCGCGTATCACGCAGCGGTCGCCCAGGCAGGCGTGTACCGGGTCGTCGAGCACCAGCTGCCCCAGCATACGTCCGCCCGGGGCGAGATGCTGACCTTCAAGCAGCGAGAGGCGCCCGCTGTAGCGTCCCACGCCCAGGTGCACCTGCACGGGAGCCCAGTGCTTGACGGTCGGGGCGGTGTCGAGAAGCCGCAGCAAAACGTCGAGCCGCTTCAACGCCGGAGTCACGAGCTTGTCTGCCACCACCCAGTCGCCGCGGGAAACGACGTCGCGAGAGATCCCCGGCCCGCTCAGGTTGAGCGCCACGCGATCGCCTCGATTCGCCGTGTCACTCTCTCGATTCTGACGACGCAGGCTGCGTACCCGTGCCTTGGCACCGGTCGCCACCAGGCGTACTTCGTCGCCCTGGCGTATGCGACCCGCAAGTGCCGTGCCGGTCGCCACCACCCCAGCGCCGGCCTTGGTGAAGACTCGGTCGACGGCAAAGCGAAAACGTCCATGGACAGCCTCCTCATGCTTCAGCGAGGCCAGGTGCCAGAGCCGCTCGCGCAGGGTGTCCACCCCTTCGCCGCTCGTGCTCGAGACTTCGTGAATGGGAGCGTTGGTCAGCGGCGTCTCGGCGAGCAGGGCGGCGATCTGCTCGCGCACCCGCTGGCGACGTTCGGCGTCGACGCGATCGATCTTGGTCAGTGCCACCAGGCCGCGGTCGAGCCCCAGCAGGGTCAGAATCTGCAGGTGCTCGACGGTCTGCGGCATGACGCCGTCGTCGGCGGCCACCACCAGCAGCACCGTATCGACGCCGATACTGCCCGCCACCATGTGATGCAGAAAGCGCACGTGGCCGGGCACGTCGACGAAACCGAGTTCGATGTCGTCGGCCACCTCGGGATAGGCGAAGCCGGGCTCGATGGTCAGTCCGCGGGCCTTCTCCTCTTTCAGCCGGTCGGTGTCGATACCGGTGAGCTGCTGGATCAGGGCGGTCTTGCCGTGGTCGACGTGACCGGCGGTGCCTACGATCACAGTGCGTCTCCGTCATCCTGCCGGCTTGCCGCGTGGTAACAGCCGGGCAGCTCGCCAAGCTGGGCGAGAAAGGCCGCTTCGTCGGCGGCCGTGGCCAGGCAGCGCAGATCGAGCATCAGGGCACCGTCGCCGATGCGTCCGATGACCGGACGCGGCAGTCGACGCAGAGCGGCTTCCAGCCGACGCAGGCAGCGTTCGCGCTCGCGGCGCCCGGCAGCGGCCGGTCGCCAGGCCAGCGCCTGGCTGGGCAGCCGGTCCACCGGCAGCGAGCCGCTGCCGAGCTGGCTGGCGCAGGGCGTAAGGGTCACCGCGAAGTCGCCAAGCAGTTCAAGGACATGGGGCAGCAGGCGCTCGCCCATGGCGGCGATCTCCGCCTCGGAGCGGGTCAGCAGCGCCAATGTGGGAATCTCGCGCTCGGGGGCGTCGCTGTCGCGGTAGATGCGCAGGGTGGCCTCCAGCGCGGCGAGTGTCAGCTTGTCCAGGCGCAGGGCGCGCTTGAGCGGGTGGCGCTTGATGGTGGCAATTGCCTCGCGACGGCCGACGATGATGCCGGCCTGAGGGCCGCCCAGCAGTTTGTCGCCGCTGAAGGTGACCACGTCGGCACCGGCGGCGACGGCATCGCCCGGCTGCGCCTCGTAGGGCAGGCCGAGGGCGGTGAAGTCGGCAAGCGCGCCGCTGCCCAGGTCGACCAGGAAGGGGATGCCGTGGGCGTGGGCGATTTCGGCCAATTGCGACTCCGGCACGCTGCTGGTAAAGCCGGTAATGGCGTAGTTGGAGGTATGCGCCTTGACGATCAGCCCGGTGTGTTCGCCAAGGGCGCTCTCGAAGTCGCGCCGATGGGTGCGGTTGGTGGCGCCCACCTCGCGCAGTCGGCAGCCTGCGGCCTGCATGATGTCGGGCATGCGAAAGGCGCCGCCGATCTCGATCAGCTCACCGCGCGATATCAGCGCCTCGCGGCCGGCCCCCAGCGCCCCCAGGGCCAGCAGCACGGCGCCGGCGTTGTTGTTGACCACGGTGGCCGCTTCGGCGCCGGTCAGTTCGCACAGCAGGTCTTCGATCAGGCGGTCGCGGTCGCCACGCCCGCCGTCTTCGAGATCGTACTCCAGTGCCAGCGGATGACGCGCCGCGTTGGCCATGGCCTCGATGGCCGCCTCGGCGAGGGTGGAGCGCCCCAGGTTGGTGTGAATCACCGTACCGGTGAGGTTGAAAACCGCGCGGCTGGCAGGGCGTGCCAGCTCGGCCAGCTCGACCAAGGCGGCCTCGGCCAAGGCATCGCTGCCGAGCCGGTCGTCGGCCACCTGGCCAGCGGCGAGCCGCCGGCGAGCCTGGTCGAGCGTTACGCGCACGGCACGCCGGGCAAGGCGGTGACCGTGGCGCTTACGAGCCGCTTGTAGGGCGGGATGGGCCAGCAGTGTGTCGACTGCTGGTAGGCTGCGTCGAACGTCCATTGTCGTGTTCATGTCCATGCCGGGTCGGTCACGACCCCGCTTTCGCGAAGGTGAGTCGTCCCTGGTGCGTCAGGGTATGCACCCTATGGCATAGCATGATGGGCCGGGGCACGTCCATTCCGCCCCGGCTTCGCACGGGTTCTAGTCCTCGACGATCAGCAGCGGATTGAAGCCGCTGCGGCGGTACCCATCCTCGCCTAGCAGCAGGTCCAGGGTCAGACTGGCCAGATCATCGGCCAGCGGCTCGACCTCGGCATCCAGGGCGCGAGGGAATATCTTGAGATAGCTGTCGCAGTCGCCGCACGCTTCGGCCTGTGCCACCGAGGCTTCGCCTTCGCCGGATTCAGGCGCCAGGCTGAGGTACTCGAGCTTGCCGCTCTGCTCGCACACGCTGCAGATGGAGCGCTCCAGATACCACTGGGTGGCACATAGGCCGCACTGCAGATAGCGCACGCCGCTGCTCTGGGGGTCGGTCTCGATGACGCTGGCCACCGGCGGCGAGCCGCAGCAGGGACACAGTGCGCGGACCTCGCCGCGAGGCCGCTCAGGAGCATGGGGCAGGGTCTGTACCAGGCGCTGCCAAGTCACCTGCAGGGCGGCGGCGATCAGCGGCATCAGGCCGCGATGGTGCAGCTCCCCGGCTTCACCGGCCAGGACCTGACGGGCGAGCTGCCGACACGCGGATGCCGGCAGTACACGCAGGGCGTCAATCAGCGGACGCTGGGCTTGCCCCACGTGTAGCTCCAGGGCATCCAGCAGGGCCTCGAGTTCGCTGGGCAGGTCGATATCTTCCTGCAGTGCCTGAACGTTGAGCGGCGGCATGCCGTGCTCCAGCGCCAGGGCGAAAGCCTCCGGCTCAGGTTGCCAAGCGGGGGTGATACGTTCCAGCGCCACCTGCTGGGCGGTGGCGAGCTGGGCCATGAAGGCGAGGAAATCGCCCAGCTCCCGGCTGCGCTCGGCTAGGGTCTGCAGGCGCCGGGAGCGGCGGGCGAAGTGGTCGGTGGGGGGCAGCCTCACCTCGGGCGGATGCATGATCCCGGTGGGTGCGTTGCCATAGGCGTGGTTCACGTCGACTCCTCTCCGCTTTGCTCATGGCGCCGGCTGATTCGGCGGTGCTTGCGCTCTTTCTCCATCTCTTCTTCATACCAGAGATCGTGATGGTGGCGTGCCCAGGCCTTGCTGACCCGGCCGCGTACCATGGCCTGGAACGAGCCCTTGACCCAGATGCCCGAGTAGATGTGGATGATCAGGGTGATAATGGCCAGAAAGGCAACGTAGGCGTGGGCCAGTGAGGCCAGCCGGCGCAGGGTGAGGGGCATGGCTTCGCCGACCAGGCTGTGCCAGATCATCACGCCGCTGATCAACAGCACGGGGATGCAACCCAGCATGATCCAGTACACCAGCTTCTGGCCGGCGTTGTTCTTGCCCACCGGAGGCAGCTTCTCGTCGCGATTGGCGAGAACATCGTTGATCTGCTTGAGCCACTGCACGTCGTGACGCTTGAACAAGCTCTCCTTGAAGAAGCTCACCGCCATGATGGCGAACATCAGCGACATGAACAGGCCGATCCAGGGGTGCAGGATGCGGGTCATGGTCGGCCCGCCGAACAGCCCCGTCAGCGACCAGAAGAAGGGATGGAAGAAGGGCAGGCCGCTGAGCACCAGCAACACGAAGCTGATGGCGACCAGCCAGTGATTTAGGCGCATCCAGACGCTGTAGCGCTGCAGCGGCGGGTCCGTCTTGGCGAGGCTCATGGTCGCTCCTCCCGCTCATCTCGTTCTTCTCTGGCCTCCCGCTCCCTCTCGCGGGCTTCATCGTCGCGTACCGCCTGCTCGTCCTCCTCGCTGAGTTCCTTGGGCCCGGCCGTGACGTAGTGGAAGAAGCCGGTCAGGGCGGCAAGGCCGATGGCCGCCGAAGCTAGCGGCTTGCCCAGCCCCTTCCAGGCGCCGACCATGGGGCTGATGCTGGGGTCTGCCGGCAGGGCGCTGTAGATTTCCGGCTTGTCGGCGTGCTGCAGCACGTAGATCACGTGGGTACCGTCGACCCCCTCTGGGTTGTAGACCCCGGCATTGTCGAAGCCGCGACTCTTGAGGAAGTCGGTTCGCGTCTCGGCCAGGTCGAGCATGTCGTCGCGGGTGCCGAACATGATCGAACCGGTGGGGCACGACTTGACGCAGGCCGGCTCCAGCCCGTGGAATACCCGGTCGGAGCACAGCGTGCACTTGTATGACTTGCCGTCCACTTCCGAGATGCGCGGTACGTCGAAGGGGCAGCCGGTAACACAGTAGCCGCAGCCGATGCAGTGCTCCGAATTGAAGTCGACGATGCCATTGGCGTACTGCACGATGGCCCCGGGGGCGGGGCACGCTTCGAGGCAGCCCGGCTCGGCGCAATGCATGCAGTTATCCTTGCGGATCAGCCATTCGAGATTGCCCTGTTCGTTCTCGTATTCGTCAAAGCGCATCACCTGCCAGGTGTTGGGCGAAAGATCGAGAGGGTTGTCGTACTCACCCACGCATTCCCCCACCTCGTCTCGCAGGTCATTCCATTCGGCGCAGGCCACCTGGCAGGCCTTGCAGCCAATGCAGCGTGAAACGTCGATCAGCTTGGTCACCCGGTCGATGCCGCCGGTGCGCTCCTGCGGTGAGGACACCGGGGTCGCCGATCGGGCAATGATGTTCTGCAGATTGACTTGTTCGCCTCTCATCCTTGGCCTCCTCCTACAGCTTGTCGACGCGCACCAGGAACGACTTGAATTCCGGCGTCTGCGTGTTGGCGTCGCCGACCGAGGGCGTCAGCGTATTGGTCAGGTGGGCCTTCTTCGTCTCGCCGAGGAAACCCCAGTGCAGCGGGATGCCCACCTGGTGAACGATCTGGCCATCCACCCGCAGCGGGCGAATGCGCTTGGTCACCACCGCCACTGCGTCGATGTAGCCACGCTTGGAGCTGACCCGAACCCGCTCGCCCTTGACGATGCCCAGCTCTTGCGCCAAGGCCTCACCGATCTCGACGAACTTCTCCGGTTGAGCGATGGCATTTAGCCGGTTGTGCATGGTCCAGTAGTGGAAGTGCTCGGTCAGGCGATAGCTGGTGGCCGCATGGGGGAACTCCTCGAAAGTGCCGAAGTTCTCGCGATCCTGGGCGAAGACCCGTGCGGCCGGGTTGTGCTTGGCCAGCGTGCTGCCGGGGTGCAGCGGGTTGTTGGCAATCGGCGTCTCGAAGGGCTCGTAGTGCTCCGGGAAGGGCCCCTCCTTCATGCGGTCGCGGGCAAACAGCTGGCCACGCCCGGTCTGATTCATGATGAAAGGTGCCTGTCCTTCGCCGGGGGCGGAGTCGACCGGGAAGTCGGGTACGTCGTTGCCGACCCAGCGCTGCCCGTCCCACCACACTACCGCCTTGTTGGCCGCCCAGGGCGTGCCGTCGGGGCGGGCGCTGGCGCGGTTGTAGAGAATGCGGCGGTTGGCCGGCCATGACCAGGCCCAGCCCAGGGTCTGTCCGGTGCCGTAGGGATCGGAGTTGTCGCGCCGTACCATCTGGTTGCCGGCCTCGGTCCAGCAGCCGGCGAAGATCCAGCAGCCGCAGGCGGTGGAGCCGTCGGCGCGCAGGAAGCCGAAGTCCTCGATCTGCTCGCCGGCGCGTACCACCAGGTTGCGGTCCTCGTCGACGACATCTTCCAGGGCCCAGCCGTTGTACTCTCGGGCAAGCTCCTCGGGGCTAGGCTCCTCGGGCCGGCGATAGGGCCAGTGCAGGTTGAGAATGGGATCGGGGAAGGCACCGCCCTCTTCCTCATAGAGCCGCTGCATACGCAGGAAGATGCCGGCCAGAATCGCCGTATCGGGCTTCGCCTCGCCCGGTGGCGGTGCAGCCTGCCAGAACCACTGCAGCCAGCGCGAGCTGTTGACGATGGTGCCATCCTCCTCGGCGAAGCTGGTGGTGGGCAGGCGAAACACCTCGGTATCGATCGCCGCTGTGTCCACGTCGTGATACTCGCCGTGATTGCGCCAGAACTCCGCCGTCTCGGTGCTCAGGGGATCGATCACCACCAGAAACTTCAAGCGTGAGAGAGCCTCGGTCACCTTGGCCTTGTGCGGGAAGGCCGCCAGCGGGTTGAAGCCCTGGCAGAGGTAGCCGGTGATCTCGCCATGATGCATGCGCTCGAAGGTGTGCAGGATGTCATAGAGATCCTCACCCATCTTCGGCAGCCAGTCGAAGCACCAGTCGTTGGCCTCGGTGGCGGCATCGCCGTACCACGCCTTCATCAGGCTGACGTGAAAGCGTTCGTAGTAGCGCCAGTAGGAAATCTCCTCGGGTACCAGCGGTGGCCGAGCGCGTGAGAGGATGTACTCCTCATAGTCCTGCTCGTCGTCGTCCGCCAGGGTCAGGTAGCCGGGCAATTGGTCGGAAAGCAGCCCCAGGTCGGTCAGGCCCTGGATGTTGGAGTGGCCGCGCAGGGCGTTCACGCCGCCGCCGCGCATGCCCATGTTGCCCAGCAGGAGCTGAACGATGGCCGCGGTGCGGATGATCTGCGAGCCGATGGAGTGCTGCGTCCAGCCCAGCGCATAGAGGAAGGTCATGGTCTTGTCGGGCGCTGCCGTCTCGGCCGCCATGTTCCACACGCGCTGGATTTTCTCGCTCGGCGTGCCGCACACCGAGGAGACTACCTCGAGGGTGTAACGGCTGAAGTGCTGGCGCATGAGCTGGAACACGCAGCGCGGGTGTTGCAGCGTTTCGTCGCGCAGGACGTGGCCGTCGTCGTCATGCTGGTACTGCCAGCCCTCCATCTCGTATTCGCCGTTCTCGGCGTCATAGCCGTTGAACAGGCCGTCGTCGAAGTCGAACTCCTCGTCCACGAGCAGGCTGGCATCGGTATAGGCGAGCACGTAGTCGCGATGGAAGCGGCCGCTCTCGATCAGGTAGCTGATCAGCCCGCCGAGGAAGGCGATATCGGTGCCCGTGCGGATTTCGGCGTAGTAGTCCGCTACCGCGGCGGTACGCGTGAAGCGCGGGTCGACCACCACCAGCCGCGCGTCGTTGTGCTCGCGCGCCTCCATCACCCAGCGGAAGCCCACCGGGTGTGCTTCGGCAGGGTTACCCCCCATACCGATGATCAGGTCGGCATTGCGTATGTCGACCCAGTGATTGGTCATGGCACCGCGACCGAATGTTGGGGCAAGACCTGCCACCGTCGGTCCGTGTCAGACGCGCGCCTGGTTGTCGAACGCCACCATGCCGAGGCTACGGGCAATCTTGTGGGTACAGTAGGCCGTCTCGTTGGTCGAGGCCGACGCCGCCAGCATACCGGTAGTGGTCCAGTGATTGACCGTCTGGCCTTCTTCGTTTTGGGTCACGAAGTTAGCGTCGCGGTCGTCCTTCATGAGGCGGGCGATACGATCGAAGGCCTCATCCCAGCTGATCCGCTTCCATTCGTTGCTGCCGGCCTCGCGCACCTGGGGGTAGCGCAGTCGGGAATCGCTACGAATGTAATCGAGCAGCCCCGCGCCCTTGGGACAGAGTGAGCCGCGGCTCACCGGGTGATCCGGGTCCCCCTCGACGTGATAGATGTCATCGATGTTGTTGATCGCCTGATCGCCCCGGGCATAGATCAGCACGCCGCAGCCCACCGAGCAGTAGGTACAGTTGCTGCGCGTGATCTTGGCGCCGGTGAGCTTGAAGTGGCGAATCGAGGCGATGGCGGAATCCGGGGCGAAGCCCATCATGGCCATGCTGGATGTGGCCATCCCCGCTGCACCGAGCTTGAAGAATTGTCTGCGCGAAACCCTGAGGGTCATGAGGCCTCCTGCCTGGTTTCCATACTCATTGCTGTCATTATGATCTACTACTATCGGTCTACCTTAAGCGTAGCGACTCCTGACGGGCCGCTCGTCGGTGGTTGGTATCATTTGGTAACGAACGGCCTGTTGCGTGGCTCAGGGCGACTGGTCGCCGCTGGCCTGAGGCTCGCCATCTTCCTGGCGTCCGGTGTCATCGGCTCCCAATGGCTCATCGGGCATCACCTCCTCGTCGCCTTCACCATCCTCTTCACGCTCGGGCGACTGGGTCTCGTAGGCGGGACCGGCATCGGACGCGGCGGCGGGCGTCTGGAACAGTTCGTCGCCCTGGGTCTCGCCGCTGCCGCTGCCCTGGTCTTCCTCCTCCATATCGGCCCCCGTGATCCCGCTGGTGGTGCCGGCCCTGCCGGTGCTCACCTTCGGTGGTTCGGTGATCTCGGCGGGGTCCATGCCGGCGGCTCCCTCGTCCGGCGTGGCCGGATCGGCGGCCAGTGCCGCGCCCGTCCACAGCATGATCGCCCCCAGCAGGAGCGGTGCGGAATTCTTGTCAGCCATCATTGCCTCCTTGCGTGCCGCTCTTCTCTACCCCCAGCGTAGACCCTGGCTGGCGGGGCCGACAGCGT